>SFQZ01000032.1 GCA_004562915.1 bacterium | reverse complement strand
CCATTATACCAAACGGAACAGATTTATGCCTTTTTTATTGGCTGAAATATTGAATTTTCAAGGTTCAACACACCGTATTGGTGTGGGAAGTTTTAGTAAATAATATCATTTTTAACTGTTTTGTTAATCTTAATTTCATTAAATCTTAGCATATAGAACAAAAAAAGAGGAGCTGTTTTATACAACTCCTCCTTCGTTCATTTTAAAGTTTACCACCGGATGTTGCAATACCTTCAACAAACTGCTTCTGGAAAATCAGGTAAATGACAATCATAGGAAGACATGCATAGATAGATGCTGCCATCAATTCCGGATAGTTCTTTGCATACTGACCCTGCAGCTTATTCAGAGCTGTGGAAAGTACCAGCATATCATTTGATGTACATACGATCATTGGCCACATCAACTCTTTAAATGCGAACAATGCAGTAAAGATACCCAGTGAAACCATACTGGAACGAGTAAGCGGCATCATAACGTACAAGAATGTCTTTGGAATATTACATCCATCCAGACGGGCAGCTTCCTCCAGATCTCTCGGAAGTCCCATATAAGCCTGCCTCAGAAGGAATGTACCGAAGGCTGTTACCAAACCCGGGAATACCAATGCGAACATTGTATTCAACAATCCTGCTTTACTCATCATCAAATACTGTGGCGTAGTAAAGATCTGGGACGGAACCATCATCTGCAGCATAACAAGGCCAAACACAAAACCTCTTCCTCTAAAATTCAAGCGCCCCAAAGCATAGCCGGCCATAGTTGCTGTCAGACAAGCACAAACAACACGGATCACTATTAAAAGAATAGTGTTTTTATACAATACAAGAAAATCAAGTTTCTGAAGCGCGGAAATAAATCCGTCCAATCTCCATTCGGAAGGAAAGATCACAAATGGATTTACCTGTGTAGATTCTGTAATGCTCTTAAATGCCGTCAATACCATCCATAAAAACGGAACCAGCATAACAAACGACATGATAATCAATATAACGTGAATAAACACGCGCATCGCTTTCTGTTTTGCTTCCATACTGCTCTCCTCCTTTCCTAGTTATAGAATACCCATTTCTTCTCGCCATACTTCTGTATTGCTGTAAGAATCATGATAACTACCAACAGAACAACTACGATGGTAGAACCATAACCGATGTTCTTCTGTTCGAATGTGTAGTTATAGAACAGATATACGAGAGACTGAGTTGCTGAAAATGCCGGGTTATTTTTCTCAATAACCAGGAAGATCATATCAAACACCTGCATTGCACCGATAATACGTGTTACCAGTACAAAATAGATTGTGGGCGACAATAAAGGAAGCGTAATGTTAAAGAAAGCTTTTACACCTGTCGCACCGTCAATTTCTGCTGCTTCGTAATAATCACGTGGAATCTCCTGCAAACCGGACAGGAACAATACCATGTTATAACCAATTACTGACCATATACCGATCACAGCAATCGAATACAACGTAATCTTCGGATCAGAGATCCATCTGATATTTGTACCAAGGATATTATTGAACAGACCAAAGTCTGCATTATACAGCCATCTCCACACCATAGCTACTGCTGCCGGTGCACAAACCATAGGAAGGAAGATAACGGTTCTGTAGAAAGAACGTCCTTTCATCTTACGGTTCAAAAGTACTGCCAAAACCAGTGCGATTGCTATAGAGATCGGAACTTCAACAATCGCATATTTAAATGTATTACCAAGTGAACGCCATACTTCTCCATCTGCAAATACTTTCTGATAATTTGCCAAACCAACAAAAATGTTGCCTTTTCCGAAATCACCGGTCTTGAAAAAGCTCTGGTAAATCGTATTGAAAATAGGATAAATATTCAATACGAGCAATCCAATCAATGTGGGTAATACAAACAGCCAACCCCAAATGAACTCGCTGCGTTCTCTATTTGTCGTTTTTACCTTTGCATTTTTTCCTGCCAATCTATTCACTCCTTTTGGAAAGCAGGCAGATTCTTGCGAACCTGCCTGCAATCATCACAACATTATATTTTCTCAATCACACTGAATTACTGCTGCTCTTCTGCCAGAACGTCATTCATTTCCTGAGCTGCTTCTTTGCAGGCGTCTTCCATTGTGATATCACCCATCCATGCAGATTTGAAAGTTTCGTTGATTGCATCATTCCATGTTGTTGTATTTCTGGAATGAGGGAAGATATACATGTTATCCCACATGTTCAGGTATGCCTGAAGATTAAAGTTAGGAGCTGCATTGATCCACTGATCAGATGTTCCAAGGAATGCGGACATTGTAACACCAAGTTCAGCCTGTTTTAACTGAGCTTCTTCAGATCCCAGATATTCAATCAGCTGCCAAGCTTCATCCGGATGCTCTGTTGTAGCAGAAGCTGCCCATCCCAGACCATTGTAGATAGAAGCTCTCTTACCTGTCTTGGAACTCATAGGAAGCTCTACACAATCACAGTTTTCAGCAGTATATTCGTTATTCTTGAACTCTGCAAGCATCCAGGAACCCTGGGTTGTCATAGCCAGTTTACCGGACTCCAGAAGAACGCTTGGGCCATTCTCAGATACAACTTCCTGAGACGGCATAGCACCGGATCTCAGAAGAGATTCTAACAGATTCATCGCTTCAATTGTTTCCGGTTTATCCAATCCTGATGTCATGGTGTCATAATCAATCATAGATCCGTCATAGGAATAAATCCAGTTTGCATATCCACTCTGGAAATCATCACATGACATCGCATATCCATATTCACCTGTTTTATCATGGATTGTCTGTGCTGCATCAATCAAATCTTCCCAGGTCCAGTCAGCTGTCGGATAATCAACTCCTGCTGCATCAAACAGGGTTTTGTCATACCAAAGAGCAATTGTATCTACATCTTTTGGTACAGCATAGTTCTTACCATCATATGTATACAGGCTCCAGATATCTTCCGGATAATTCTCTGTCTTAATCACGTCACTTGCTGCAATCTGATCTGTCAGGTCTAACAAAATATCGTTGGACATGTAACGAACAGATTCATTTGCATGCATCCAGAATACATCCGGAAGGGATCCACCCTGAGCAGCTGCAGACAACATTGTCCAGTACTCATTCCATGTGACCAGCTGTACTTCGGTCGCAATACCTGTCTTAGCTGTAAAGTCAGCCATAATCTCTTCCAGACCCGGCTGCTGGTTAGAATCCCAGAGAGCTACTGTTAATTTTACATCAGATGATTGTGCAGATTCACCTGAATCTTCTGTTGCAGCATCCTCTCCGCTATCCTCTGTTGTTGTAGAAGAACTGCTATCAGAGCCACTATCACTGCTGCTTCCGCCACCACATGCTGCCATGGACATAACCATCGTTCCAGCCAATGCAAGTGCCAACACTTTTTTTAAACTCATAACCTTTTCCTCCTTCTTGGATAAAATATTTGTCAGACAATTTCTCAAGACTATTTGTCTGACCGATGAAAATATTATAATTCAATTCAGGAAAGTGATAAATGGATTTTTGTGTTTAATATATGGTTTAATGTTTTCATTTTTCGTCTTTTTCTCTACAATTTATCCATTTTATCGCCTCTTACATGGTAGAAATGCCGAACACCCTTTGAAATCCCATTCTTTTATTTGTTACTTTTGAAAATCTCCAACAATTTTTTTCATCATTTCTTTACATTTTGCCTTTACGTAGAAAAACATTTTTCCATATTTCAGTGCCTTTTATTGCCTGATTATAATCAAAATTCAAGATAATGAATCGAAATTATTACATAACTGAAAAAGTATTTGTAATTTTTTATAAAATGCATTTTCTATTATTTCTGCTTATGTTATAATAACTTTTACTATAATAACAGAATCGAGGGTAATTCATGAATCTATTCAATGAAGACAATTTTCTTAACAAAGCACTGAATCTGTGCGGTGATGTTATCATTGCCAATATACTTTTTGTACTCTGCAGCATCCCCATTATTACAATCGGACCATCTCTTACAGCTTTATATCACTGTATGCTGCGCTCAGTAAAAGGAAATAACAATGGTACGATCAAAACATTTTTCCGTGCATTGAAAGAGAATTTTAAACAGTCTTTTGCAGTCTGGATAAGTCTGCTTATCTTATTTGTAATTCTATTTTTAAATATCCGATTTTTACAACAGACCGATTCTTCATTCGGAAAGGCTTTGCTGATCGGAACTTATTCCATTACTTTCCTGGCAACTATTGTTTTTCTGTACATATTTCCTGTTATATCTGCTTTTCAGGGAACGGTAAAGAATCATTTAAGAAATGCGGTATTGTTTGCATTTATGCACCTTCCTTCTACCCTTGCAATTGCTTTTATCTCCGTTTTCCCATTTCTACTTGTATATATGAATTATGATATCATCATTGTTTTTTTGTTCAGCTGGACATTTTTTTTATTTGGACTGGTTGCCTATATGAATTCCAAATTATTCTATCGGATGTTCAAACCATATCTTGGAGAAGAAGAGGATACAACTGAGGATGAGTCATTTTTCATAGACGCTGATCAGGTAGACGGGCTCGCAGAATTGCTTCATAAAAAAGGCGAACACTGATTTTTGTTCGTGAAAATAATGTGAAAGACTGAATTTCATGCAGCCGATAAAGTTGAATGGCTAATAGAAATGTATCCCTCCTGTCAATGTCATTGGGGAAAGCGCGCCTGACATTGGCAGGAAGGACACATTTTCATTCGCCTTAAAACCTTATTCCACTCGAAACATAAAACATATTATTTATTGAAGCACCTGCTGTAGTACCTCTTTTACTTTTTTCACCGGTATGATTTCCAGTTTTTCTTTTACTTCTTCCGCCACATCTTCCAGATCGTCCACATTTTCATATGGTATAAACACTTTTTTTACTCCTGCTCTCTCGGCAGCCATCAGTTTTTCCGGCAGACCGCCAATGGGCATCACACCGCCCCGCAGAGATACTTCTCCTGTCATGGCCACCTCCGGACTGACTGCTTTTCCGGTCACTAAAGATGAAAGGGCAGTCACAAGAGTGATCCCGGCTGAAGGTCCATCTTTTGGTACTGCACCGGACGGCACATGGATATGAAGATCATTTTCACCAAATTTTTCCGACTCCTCCGGATACATAGATTTCACCAATGTTATCGCAATCTGTGCCGATTCTTTCATCACATCACCAAGCTGACCTGTGATTTTAACGTTTCCCTCTCCTTTGGTAAGTGACGTTTCGATAAACAGGATTTCTCCGCCGGCACTGGTCCAGGCAAGTCCGGTGACAACGCCCGGAATACCTTCCTCCAGGATTTTTTCATGTTTTCGTCCCTGATTTCCCAGAAACTCCGGAACTCTGCGTTCACTGACTGTAATACTTTTCTGTTCCCCTTTCACCAGTTTTACCGCTGCCGTCCGACAGAGAATATCCATCTGTTTTTTCAATCCTCTGACACCTGATTCTGCCGTATATTCTTCAATAATTCTTCTTATAGCATCGTCCGATACCTTCAGATTCTGCGCTTTGATCCCCATACTCTTCATAGCTTTCGGAAGAAGATGCTTCTTTGCAATATGAAATTTTTCCACAGGTGTATATCCCGGAAACTGAATTACTTCCATACGGTTTAAAAGAGGTTCCGGTATTGTATCCACACTGTTTGCCGTACATACAAACAAGACATTAGACAGATCATACGGAACATTCATGTAATGATCCGTAAAGCTATTATTTTGTTCCGGATCCAACACCTCCAGAAGTGCACTTGCAGGATCCCCGCCGTAATCTTTTGCCAATTTATCTACTTCGTCCAGCACCATAACCGGATTCTGTGCACCGCTGCGCTTCATTCCTTCCATGATCCGTCCCGGCATGGCACCTACGTAGGTTCTTCTATGTCCACGAATCTCAGCTTCATCCCGGATACCGCCAAGGCTGATCCGTACATAAGGACGCTTCAACGCTTTGGCAATACTCTGTCCGATACTGGTTTTACCTGTACCCGGCGGGCCCACAAACAGTAAAATAGACCCTGACTGTTTTTTATTCAATGCCATCACAGCCAGTTGTTGAATGATTCTCTCTTTTACCTTTTTCAGTCCATAATGGTCTTCATCCAGAATTGTTTCTGCCTCTTTCAGATCGATTGACTCCATCTCACCCGTTTTCCAGGCCAGACTGGTCACAAAGTCAAGATAATCATAAAGAAGTCCATATTCATGGCTGTCTTTTCCTTCCTGTTTCATCCGATTCAAAACCTTATCAGCCTCTTTTCGGGCTTCCTCATTCATACCGGATTCTTCCAGTTTCATTTCAAATTCTCGAATATCCGAAGCATTTTCAGGATGCATTTCATCCAACTGATTCTGCAGGAAATCAATCTGCTTTTTCAAAGCTGCTTCCCGATATACCTTATCATTCGTCTCTTTCTGAGCATTTTCTGCCTCTTCACTGACCTTAAATACTTCCAACAGTTCATAGACCGCTTTTTCTATCAGATCACATCTATGTTTTCTTGATGAAGTTTCCATCATGGCATATTTCTCGTCCCATGTCAGATTAAAATATCCAGACAAAGCGCAGGCGACCTCATTGATATTTTTCCAATGCAGGATAAATCCTCTTGCCCACACACCCCATTGAAAGCCCTGAGCAAATTTCATCAGATCCTTTTTCAGTTTTTCAAATCGTTCTCTTTCTTCCTCGTCAGATATATCGTCCACGTCCGAACAAATGATTGCTGTAGCACTGACAGAATCCACAGAAACTTCGATATCTGAGACCTCAACTCTTTCTTTTATACGGATTCTTACATTTCCTTCTCCATCAATATTTTCTATCTTACCACTGACACCAAGTGAATAAAAATCCTCTTTCGTCAGATCTTCTCGCGATTTTTCTGATTTCAATAACAGAAATAGTACATCTTCCCCCTCGTTCTCCGAAGTGATCTCCTGATTGGGAAACATATCTTTTTTAAAGAAGAAAGTTACTCCCGGCAAAACCAGAAGATCATAAATAGGTATAGTTCTCATACATGTTTCCTCCCTGGTATTTTTGTTAGCACTCATTTGTTTTGAGTGCTAGCACATCTACATTCTATCATGAAATCAAAATATTGCAACCCCTGTATCTTTATTTTTTCATATTTCATGAGGAACCAAATCGAGAGGTTTTATGCATGGTGATAGCGTTATTTTTACATGCTTTTTCTATTTTGAAAAAGTTTGAGATTGAAATTTTCTACGAATCATTGGTATCCACTTGTAAATATTTATGAAAAATACAAGGTGGGAAATACATCCATCCTTTCCCTTTATTGACCGTAAAAAATCCCCCCTCAGATACCGCAAAATCAAAAGGCTGCGTATTTGAAGGGAGATTTCATTAAAATAGGATTATTTTACTGCACCGTTTACAACTCCGTTTAATATCTGTTTCTGACATACAATATAGAACAGGAGAATCGGGATCAGTGCCAGCAGGTAAGAAGCAAAAGCCAGATTATAGTTGGTTCCAAACTGCGTCTGGAAATTCAGCTGCGCCAGCGGAAGTGTATTTTTACCGGTTCCTGACATGATAACAAGAGGCGTCATCACATCATTCCATGTACTCATAGCAGTCAGAACCGCAACCGTAGCATGCATGGGCTTCATAATTGGAAATACGATGGACCAATAGGTTTTCCATGTACTTGCTCCATCTACCCTGGCTGCCTCCTCCAGTGCCAAAGGAATATTTGTAAGGTATCCTTTATAAAGCATCAGATTCAATGGCATGAAAAATACTGTATAAAGAACGATTACACCAAAACGGTTGGCAATTCCCAGCTGTGCTGTCTGTTTTACCAAAGGCATCATAAGAATTGCAAAAGGAACAAACATACCACTTACAATATACAGATACGTAAAGTTATAGAATTTACTGTTTTTCATGCTGCGGCCGATGGCATAGCCTGCCAGACCGTGAATGATGATAGCCAACACAACGGTAACTACCGTGATCAGTAAACTGTTTCCAAAAGAATTCCAGAAATCTGTTACGCGCATTGCTTCCTGGAAATTATACAGGCTCCATTTTTCAGGAAAAGACAATGCACCTGCAATATCATTTGTCATCTCCGATGGCTGCTTGAATGCAATAATGACCGCCATATACAGAGGGAAGAATATGGTGACACATCCAAGAATCAGGAGTATCGTCACCGGCCAGTTTGTTTTACCTGCTTTTAAATCTTCTTTATTCATTATAACTGTTCCTCCTTCTTATTGGTTACTGTCATCTGAAGAACGGATACCGCCACAATCACCACGAAAAATACAAAGGCGTTGGCGCTCTGGAATCCAAACTGTCCTCCGCTCATACCGTTCTGATAAATCAAATAAGAGATAGATTCTGTACTCTGGGACGGACCTCCCTTTGTCAATGCCATAATCTGATCAAATACCATCAGGAAGTTTTTCATACAAAGCACCATATTGATTCCGAAAAATGGAATGATCAGCGGAAATGTAAGATATCGGAACTGTTTCCAACCGGTAACACCATCAATAGATCCTGCTTCATATACATCTTCCGGTACGGTCTGAAGACCGGAAATATAGATAATGGTATTCATTGCAATTGCCTGCCAGCATCCGACGATCACAATAGCAATCCATGCTTTACCAGTACTGGAAAGCATACTGCTGCTCAGCGCTTCAATTCCCATTTTCTGTCCCAGAACCGGGAGAACATAAGTGAAAATAAAACTGAAGATATAACCGATTACCAAACCACCCAAAACGTTGGGGATAAAGTAGATTCCTCTCAGTACGCTCTTCCCTTTGATCTTGCTGTTTAGCCCCAGAGCTAATAAAAGACTGATCACATTGGTAATGATGGTTCCTACCAGGGCATATTTAAACGTAAACAGATAAGATTTTCCCACACGGGAATCCTGAAACAGATCCACATAGTTTCTGAGTCCTACCCAATCATACGAACCATATCCCTTAAAATTAGTAAAGCTGTAGATAAATCCTTTAATCAGCGGCAATGTATTGAAACAGAAAAATAATGCCAATATTGGAATCGTGATTAATAAAAATGTACGTTTTCTTTCCTGTACACCTCTGGAAGTTTTCATGACTCTTCCCCTCCCTCTGTCTGTTTTTCCGGATGCTCTTGATAATACTTCTGAACCTTTTCGATCAGGTCTCGATTATAGCGCACCCACTCGGTATCAAATTTTTCCAGGAATGTATCCAGCGCATTTTCACTGTCATCCATCAGATACGTCTGAATCATGGCATCCACAGACATTTCTGAAGGATAGTGGTGATCCTGATAATCAGCAATCTTTCCTTCTTCAATATAGGATTTCATCCCATCCAGCATGGAAGGCAGTTCAAAATCACCTTTTTTACACGGAACGGCATTCTGGTCATCCAGATAGGTCTGGATATTCTCATCTTCATACAGGAAATCCAGTACTTCATATGCAGCTTCTTTATTTTCACAATCTGCCATAACAGACCACTGCAGGTCGTTTCCGGAGTTCAAAATATTTTCATCCGGATTGTTGCTGGCTGGAAATACAAAAGAATCAATCTGAATATCCGGATTTACCGATTTAATCTGCGGCACTGCATAGCTGCCGATCACATACATGGCGGACTCGCCTCTTGCAAAAGCAGTACATGCATCGTTATAACTGTACGCATACGGATCCGGCTGTGCATAGGCAAGAAGAGATTTTGTCACTTCTGCCACTGATTTATAAGCATCTGCAAATTTGGCATTGCCGGCATTTACCTGAGAGCAGATATCAGACGGAGCCAGATCCACACAGATGGCATTCCATGGTGCCAGACAGGTCCATGTGTCTTTGAATCCAAAATACAAAGGCTGAATGCCCGCTGCCTGAATATCCTCGCACAACTGATAAAATTCATCCAGTGTGACAGGAATTGTCCAGCCATGTTCCTCAAAAATTTCCTTATTGTACAGAACACCGGCTGCATTTGCCATGTAAGGTGCCGCATACACACCTTCTTCCGGAACAAATTCCAGTTCCTTTGCTGTTTTCAAGTAAGATTCCTTGATATTTTCCAGACCCTGATAATCAGAAATATCCATCAGCATATCAGAATCCAGGAAATTAGAGTAGTTCACATCACCACCGATACCGATAATATCCGGATAATCCTCACGGATAAATCTGGTCTTCAAAATCGTCATGGCATCGTTTGGTGAATCGATGACAAGTTCAATGTCATCGTGTGTAGCATTGAATTTTTCTTCCAGTTGTTCAAATGCCTTTACTGCCTCAGGCTTATACTGGACGATCTCAATTTTTGTCTTCCCATTGTTCTCTTCCGCACCGCAACCGGACAACAATCCGACGGTCAGCGCAGTCCCCAGCAGGCAGATTGCTGCGGATGCCCTCTTTTGTTGTTTCATAACCGTTTTCTCCTTTTTCTTTATTTTTTGCCTCTTTTTTTGATCAGTGATCATTATAACATAGCAAAATGCTACCAGAGAATACCAGTATTTTACACTTTTTATACCATTTTGCCGTTTTTTCTCACATATGTGAAACACATCTAGCATTTTGATATATTCGATAGTATAATTACAAAAAAGCGTACATTTCTTAGAAAGGAGACACCCATGGACAGCAACTACATTTTCTCTGTATTTCCAAGTGAAAATTTTGTAGATCTGGGACTTTACCAGTTTGGATGGGAACAATGTGCACCTGCTCATTCTTTTGGTCCTGCTTCCCGCTTTCATTATCTTTTTCATTATGTTATTTCCGGTACCGGACAGTTGATGGCGGATGATTCCCATGGAGTCACCCAAAATTACCAGATAAAAAGCGGGGAGGGGTTTATGATTTTTCCCGGTCAGATTACCTCTTATATTGCTTCTAAAGACCTTCCCTGGGAATATGTCTGGATAGAATTTGACGGACTACGTGTGAAAGAAGCAATTGAAATCGCCGGTTTATCTCCTAATCATCCGGTTTATCACGCACAGTCCAAAGATTTGAAAGAAGCGATGTTTCATGAAATGATGTATCTGGTGCAAAACCGAAAGGAAACTCCTTTTCACCTGATCGGTCATCTATATCTTTTTCTGGATTACCTTACCCGTTCCGCAGCACCGCTGCAAACCCCAACACACAGCAAACTTCGGGATTTCTACATAAAAGAAGCTCTGACTTTCATCGAACAAAACTTCCAGAATGATATCTCTGTAGAGGATATCGCCACTGTCTGCGGACTGAACCGCAGTTATTTCGGGAAAATATTTAAGGATGCTATCGGAAAATCCCCTCAGGAATTTCTTCTGGACTATCGGATGATCAAAGCAACGGAACTGTTACGTTATACCTCTCTTCCCGTGGCGGATGTGGGCAATGCAGTAGGGTATCCAAATGCCCTTCACTTTTCCCGGGCATTCAAAAATCGATATGGAATTTCACCAAGGGCGTGGAAAAATGAAAATCCGGCATTTGAACATCACTGAATCAATCTATCCAGAAGCAATGAATAATCGATTGCACCGCCTCTGGAACCCACTTTGTTGTACTATAAAAACGCATGGATACTTAAAACCTAAAGTTTTAAACACCCATGCGTTTTCTATCCGATCAATACTTTCTTCCCCTGAAAAGCAAATCCATAGCAACGGATTTTTTCCTTAGGAATACCTCTTGCCTTCAACCCTGCAGCATACTGTTTTTCCTCAATCTGGGAAAGAGCCTTTTTCACAGTATCCTGCAAATCATCTTCATCTATTGGATCATGTACCTTAAATTCCAGAATCAAAGCGTCGTCTTTTTCCGGATTTTTCGGTTCCAGCATCACATCATACCTGCCAAATCCACTCTCCCGATTGGAGGTAATGACATATCGATCCTGTAAATCCACCATCAACCCCAGCACAAATCCATGATAGAACCTTTCCGGTTCCTCCCAGGAAGGATTTTTACCAGTATCGAAATAACTGAAGGTACTCAATGCTACCCGGTTCATATAGGCATTCATTGCCCGGATATCTCCAAGAAGCATTGCCTTTATAAAATCATTGTAATCTGCCTTTGCTGCTGAAAACCAGCTTCGCACCATTCCTTCAAACATTCTCCTTACTTCGTAATTGGTCAGTGTCAGTTCATACATCTGTTCCTCACCAAAATCTAAAAGGTCGAGATTTTCATATGACAAAGCTTTTACATATCCACTTGCAAGAAGCAGACTCCATATGGCTTCCTCATTACCGTTCAGCTGATTGTAAACAATCTGCTCATCCACAGGGGTACGAATTACTCCTCCCTGCAGAAGTATCTCGAACTTCTCCTTGATTCTGCGGTCTCCTTCCCGGATGAGCTTACCCACCAGGCTATTGGAACTGGTGTTTGCCCAATACGTTGTAAACTTTTTTTTGTCTAAAAAATTTAAAATGGACCAAGGATTATAAATATCTTTATATTTCCCAAAAATAAATCCATCATACCACTGTTTTACTTTCTCTTTTTCTTGTTCCAAACCACATTCCGTTAATGCCTGAAAGACTTCCTGCTCTGTAAATCCAAAAGATGTTTCATATCTATCTGAAGTAGTTGTTACAACCTCAAGATTATTTAAATCAGAAAAAATAGATTCTTTGCTGACTCTGGTGATTCCTGTCATCAGCCCCCGTTCCAACCATGGATTCGTTTTAAATGTGGCATTGAAAAGACTTCTGGTAAAGGCAACTAATTCATCCCAAAATCCATTGATATATGCTTCCTGCATCGGCGTATCATATTCATCCAGAAGAATGATGACTTTTTTCCCATAATAACGATACAGATAATCCGAAAGCTGATAAAGTGCCAGAGTTGCATCGGTATCTCTTATATCCACAGATAAAATCCGATCAAAAAACGCCCGGTCTGTATCTGTCAGTACTTTGCTTTCTTTCAAATAGGAATGTTTCACATATAAATTTGTAAGCAGCTGGCAGATTCTTTCCCTCGTATTGACATAATTGACTTCTTTTACATTGGCAAAAGAAAGACTGATTACCGGATAAGTACCCTGGAGTTTCCTGTATTTTTCCTTTCTCCATATGAAAAGCCCCTCAAACAAATCCCCCCGACCGGCATAGTCCATAGAAAAAAACTGCTCTGTCATGCTCATATTTAAAGTCTTTCCAAAACGCCGGGGTCGTGTAATCAAAGTAACACTGTCACCTTTTTCCCACCATTCCTTCAAAAAAGAAGTTTTATCGATATAAAAGTATTTTTTCTGAATCAGATCTCCAAAATCCTGTATTCCGATTGCAATATTTCTGCCCATAGATACCTCCATTCCGATTCACTATACTGTTCCCTGTTTATAGTATACTTTATGATAAATAAAAAAACAAGTAATGCAACTTCCAAAGAGAAACAGCTCCCCTGACGGAAGCTGTTTTTCATACGTTATAAACTATAAGGATACTATGGTCACTTCTTACAACTATGCGGAGGTTTGTAAAAAGCATTGACATTACTTACAAGTAATATGATAACCTTTTGTTACTCTTTTCACAAGCCACCCGGGAGGATGTTTTTTATAATAATCCAATTATTTTTACAGCCGGATCTGACTGGTACAGATTTTATCAAGAAGCGGCTGACTGTGACTGACTGCAATCAAGCCGATTTCCCGGTCTTTTACTTCTTTCAGGACAAAATTCCATATCTGACTCTGAGTAATCAGATCCAGCATCGTACTGATCTCATCCGCAATAAGAAATCTGGTTCTTTTTCCCAATGATCGGGCTATGCTGAATCTCTGCATCTCGCCGCCGGACAACTCTTCCGGAAAACGATTCAGCCAGTCTTCTTCAATTCCCAGCCCCCTGATCACTCGTTCTTCCACTTCATCACCTTCAGCCAGTGCTTCTTTCATCTTAAGTCTGGGATTTACTGCCATCTCCGGCTGCTGCCAGATCATTTGAATCGGACAATATCCACGGTATTCTGTAATCGGTTTCCCATCAAGCAGGATCTCACCTTGATCCGGCTTCAGATAGCCTCCAATCAATTTGCACAATGTCGTCTTGCCCACACCGCTGGGAGCTACCAGTCCCAAACGTTCTTTATTTGTCATGGAAAAACTGAAATCGTCCAGAATAACCCTGTCCTTTTCTGTATATTGATAAGATAAGTTTTTAACTTCCAGTATCATCTGTTCCCTCCTGCTGGTTATTTTATGATGCATAGATGCATCTCACCCGTCCATCCCTTATCTCTTTGTAAGGTATTTCATTTTTACATTCTTGCGTGCACTGTTTACACCTGGGAGAAAACGGACAGCCCTGCGGCATATCCTTCACATAAGGCTGGCTTCCTTCAATAAACTGAAAGCCATTTTGCGGCAATGCCCGCCACAATGCTTTTGTGTAAGGATGGCGGAGAGTCTCTTCCCTGTCAAAATCAGATATATTAGCTTCTTCAATTGTAATACCGGCATAGAATACTACAATCTTATCCGCTACTTCCAATGCCAGTTCCAGATCATGCGTGATTACAAGTACACCTGCACCCATATTTGCCATTTCACGAAAATCTGCCATTGCCTTTTTCGCCATTTTCAGATCCAGTCCCGGTGTAGGCTCATCCGCAATAACCAGCTTGGGATTTTCAATCATTGCCGTGGAAATCAGCACTCTTCTGCTCATACCACCGGAAAGCTCAAAAGGATATTTATCCTCTACACTCTGCTCCAGATGGTATCTGTTCAAAATATCTCTCAGTTTCTTCCGGGATTCCGTATCTTTTTTCCCTTTTGTAATCTGAGCACCTACCTTTGTCAACGGATCCAGATAAGAAATGCTCTGAGGTACCATGACAATTTCTTTCCCTCGCAATTGCCTGATTCTTCTTTCAGTAAGGAGTTCTCCTCTGTATGCCATGATTCCGCCCATAGAAGCATTATATGGTAAAATACCCATTACCGCATGAGCAAGAAGGCTTTTTCCAGAGCCGCTCGACCCCACAATTGCTACCATTTCTCCTTCTTTCACTTCCACATCCAGATTACGAATAACAGGCAGTTCTATCTGTCGCATTCCCTGGGTATACTGAGTAAAAGAAATATTCATATGTTCTATTTTTAAAATCGTTTCTTTCATAGATATCTCCTATTCATGTACGCTGCCAGGGTCAATCAGTTTTCTAAGACTCTCACCCAGTACATAAAACAAAATCACTGTCAGCACAAGGAACAGTCCAGGGAAAAGTGCAAGCCACCATTTGCCCATTACAAGATACTTCATGGCTTCTGATAAAATAATACCAATTGCAGGCTGCTCTGTAGAAAGTCCAAATCCAAGGAACGTAATACTGGATTCATGAAGTATCGCATGAGGAAATATCAAAACAAGTCCGACCACAAACTGAGGAATCAGATGAGGAAGCATATGTTTTTTGGCAATATACCATTTGCTCTTCCCCAGCTTTTCTGCAATTTTTATGTATGGGCTTTCTTTTAACTGAATCACTTCCGCACGAATCAATCTCGCCAACGAAGTCCAGTGGGTAAAAGCAACTCCTATGACAACCCCTTTAAATCCTTTTCCCAGTGCTACGGAAATCAGAATCAGGAGCAGCATATGTGGAATTCCCATAATCAGGTCAATCAACCATGTAATAAATCCATCCACTCTCTTTCCCATCGTAGCCGATGCTATACCGAGAATCATAGCGATAAATGCACTGATAACCGCAGATAATATACCTATAAAAATACTGAGCGACATTCCTATTAATGTTCGAACTAACATATCTCTTCCCAGCCAGTCTGTTCCGAACAGATATTGCAGACAAGGTGCAATATTTTTCCGTGAAAAATCTGTCACCCTTGCTTCCTCCGTACACAAAATTCCCGCAATACAGATTGCGATCAGGAAAAGAACGGAAAAGCACAATCCGAAAAGGACTTTCTGTCTCCGGTTCATGATTTTTTTATTTTTCATCCCTTCGCTCCTCCCCTTCTGATTCTCGGATCAATCACACCATACAGCAGATTGGCTATCAGATTTCCTCCAAAAACAAAAAGTGCACTTACAATGGTAATAGCCATCAATAGTGGCATATCACTTCCCAGACCTGCAGATACCGCTGCCTGTCCCAGTCCCGGATAAGAAAATACCTGCTCTACCAGTACAGATCCACCAAATATTTCTGATATAGATGCAAACTGAAGGGTAATAGCCGGAAGCAAAACATTGCGAAATCCATGATGCCAGAACAACTTCCATCCTGTCTCTCCTCTGGATCGAGCAAAAAGTACATAATCACTTTCCATGATATCGATCATTTTTTCTCTGGTATGGAGTGCAATATTGGAGACTCCGGTAATACTGAGAGTCACTGCCGGCAAGATCGCATGCCGTACCCTGTCTGCAAATGTAACTCCACTGGCTTCCACACCAATCGGCACACTCAGACCGATAGGCAATAACTTAAGCCATACACTAAAAATCATCAAAAGCAACAATGCCAACCAGAAAGTTGGTGTGCTTGAAATCACAAGACAATATCCTTTTATTCCTTTATCAACCGTTTTTCCCCGATTCATCCCAGCTATCACGCCAAGAATAATTCCAAGGATTCCCGATAAAACCCAGGCAAATATCATCAAAAACAACGAATTTCCAAGCTTTACGCCAATTACCTTTGTGACAGGCTGGCGATACAGCAGAGATACCCCCATATCTCCTTTTATAAAGTCCTTTGCCCATTCCAGATATTGCTTTACCGGCGGAGTATTGACACCCCAGTATTCCTGCAGCTTTTCGATCTGTTCCTGACTCATGGAACCCAGAGCTGCCTGCCCAACATTTGCCTGGAGAGGATCGATGGGAGAAGCTTTCATAAGTGCAAAAGTAACGATACTGACAACCACTACCAGAAGCACCATACGAAAAAACTGTTTTCCCATGTAAGCGGACCATTTCTTCATAAGTTCATTCCTCCATAACGTAATTTCAGGGGACTGTCCCGAAAAATACTAATGGCATTTTTCAGGACAGCCCCCTTATTTGCTCAGACAGTTTTCAGTTAGACATTGCTGTCTATTCAAATTGTATGTATTCAGGCTTCTACTCCCATGACCATTGATCTACATTATTAACAATTGACCAGCCATGTCCATGAGGATGAAGTTTCTGATCTGCCACGTTCAGACCATCTCTTACAAAATACAGATGATCAATATTTACCAACCAGATCCAAGGAATATCGCCTTCCTGGGTAATACCTGTTGTACCGTCCCACTGTGCTTTCTGCCACAGTTCATATGATTCTTCCAGATCATCTGCAGCCAGTGCCTCATCCATATAGTTATCTACACTCTCATTTTCATACGGTGAATATTCTGCCTGACCTATTCCGACATCTTCCAGTGTATGATAAATATTGTACAGTTCCATCGGAGTATGTGCACCCCAGCCCCATACTAACGGCTCGGATTCTGCTCTGTCATAAGCCACATCCCAGCCAACACCTTCTGTTGTCACTTTAATTCCCATTTCTTTCAGCTGATTGGAAACATCTTCTGCAATTGCCTGACGAACAGAATCGGATGATGGGAACATAAGAGTAAACTCTGCTTTGATACCATCTTTCTCCCGGACACCGTCAGAACCTTCTTTCCATCCGGCATCTTCAAGCAACTTCAATGCTTCTTCCTGATTATACTCTACTTCTGCATCAGAATTATACCACGGCATCTTGTCGCATACGCTGTATGCTTTTGTTCCATAACCATTCAGTACATTATCAATCAATTCATCACGATCGATACCGATATTAATGGCACGGCGTACATTAATGTCAGCAGTAAACGCATTTCCATAGGTAAGACCATCTTTTTCTTCCGGCTCTATACAGGGAAGATTGAAACCACGGTTATCTACAGTCTCAACATTAATCAGACTGTAACCATCAATTGACTGATCACTGTAAGTAGCTGCCGTGTGTGCAACATCAACCTGACCTGCCATCGCTGCTGCCAGTGCAGCATCTTCTTCCATAAACAGAACCGTTACTTTCTTAATCTTTGGTGCATCTCCATAATAATCCGGATTAGCTTCAAAAATAACCTGCTGTCCTTTATCCCACTGTTTCATAATGTAACGACCGGAACCTATCGGATTCTGACCATAGTTTTCATCATACGCATGTTCCGGTACGATACCAACGATTGCCATTGTGTAAGGCCAGATAGAGAATGGTCTCGTCATATGGAACTCAACGGTTGTATCATCCAAAGCTACTGCCTCATCCAGCATTGTAAAATCATTGACAGAACTTTTTTCTTTACAATTATTGTAGGTAAAGGCTACGTCTTTTGCCGTCAGAGGTTCACCGTCCGTAAACTTTACATCATCACGTATTGTAACAGTCCATGTCATACCATCATCACTTACATCAAATTCTGTAGCAAGATCTTTATCAATTTTCAAATCTTTGGTAGTTACTGTCAGAGTACTCTGAATCAATGGTTCATGCACATGTTCACCGGCACCCCATCCGAAAGCCGGATCAAAACCAGATTCCGGTTCTGAGTTTGCAGGCATAGTAACAACCACCTCATCTTTTGCTGCTGCCACATCCTCTGTCTCATTTTCTTTCTCAGAATCTTCTTCTGTCTCCTCTGAAGTATCCTCTGCTGTCTGCTCTTCTGCCACGTCATTGGTGGTCTGTTCATTTGCATCCGACCCGCCGCAGCCTGCAAGCATGCTCAATGTAAGCACTGACGCACACAGGATGCTAACTATTTTTTTCTTCATTTGTCTTATCCTCCCTTTTGCGAATTAACTTCAGTATATCGGCTTACCACTTCTCATACAAGCCACCCGGGGGGTTGTTTTTTGACAATTTACGGCAAAAATCTGATATTCTTATTATTCCTATATCTTTTGTAACTTTCCACATATAACGCACTTTTAGCATCTAAAAAGAGGAAATATATTCCAGAAATGCATAGCAATATTTATTTTTGCTTTTTTTTATCGTATATTTCTATATCCCCCTACCCCCATGATTCTCAATTACTTTCATACTATGTCAAAAAGAACAAAGTGTGCATACCTGGGAGAATTTTTGCATCACAGGAAAGTTAAAAAACTTTCACTATAATGCAAGAAACAGCTTCTTTTAAGAAGCTGTTTCTTGCATGTTCATAAATAATATTATGGGCTACTTTTTACATAAATTGCGGAGGTATGTAAAAAGTATATGGATTACTTACAAAAATATCTTAATCCATTTTTATACTTCATACAAGCCACCCCGGGGGATATTTTTTCACCTCAAATGAAAAACAACTCCTGAAAAGGAGCTGTTTTTCATACGTTACTAACTTTAAGGATATTATGGGTCACATCTTCTCACACTTTATTTGCGGAGGCGTGTAAGAAGCATTGACATTACTTACAGTATTCATGATAAAGGATTGTCAGCTATTCCACAAGCCACCCCAGGGGATATTTTATTTAAAAAGTTTTATCTTGATTTTATGCGGAAAATCAAGACATTTTTTGTATGATTTATCCCTATCCGGGGGTTATATACATTTTAAAATATGATTTTCTTATCTTTTTTGCATGAATAGCGGCAGTTCCAGTCCGTCTGCCTCCAGTAGCTCCTGATTGCTCAAGACTTCTTTTGTTGGTCCGTCACAGATGATTTTTCCATCGGCCATAAGGATTGTTCTCTCACAGGTATCCCACACCATATCCAGATCATGGGATGCGATAATTTTCAGATGTTCAAAAGAATTCAGAATTCGGATCAGATTTCTGCGATTTCTTGGATCCAGGGCAATGGACGGTTCATCCATCAGAATAATATCCGGCGTCATGGAAAGAATCGTCGCTATGGATACCAGTTTTTTCTCTCCACCTGACATTTTGTAAATCTGTTTGTCCTTCAGGTAGGTAATCCCTGTCATTTCCAGAGCAGCATTCACTCTGTGTTCTACTTCCGCTTCCGGAAGCCCGTAGTTTCTCGGTGCAAAGGCAATATCTTCAAAAGCAGTGGACATAAAAAGCTGGCTGTCCGAATCCTGAAAAACATATCCTATTTTCTCCCGAATCTGTGGAAGCGTCTCTTTTTGTACAGGAACTTCTTCCACCCGGATACTTCCGGAAAATCCCAGATCCAGCCCTACCAGAAGCTTTAATAATGTTGACTTTCCTACACCATTTGCACCTACCAGACCAATAGAATCCGTCTCCCCTGCATGAAAGCATATATCCTTTAGTATTTCTTTATTTTTCTCATATGCGAAACTGACATGTTCCACATCAATATGTATATGGCTCATCCGAATAAACCTCCCACCAGATTTCCAATCACGATAATAACCGGTATTTTTCGAAATACCCAGAAGATGCATAACCATACTGCCGCAAATAAAATATCCTGCCAGCGCCAGCGGATTTTCGCTCCCATATAATCAAAATCGCCGTTATATCCTCTCAGTGTCATACTCTCGTACACAACACCTGCTCTGTCCACGCTTCGAAGCAGCAATTGTCCTGTCAAAGATCCCCATACTTTAAAATGAACTCCCTTCTGATTCGGCGCCCGAAGAGCATAAGCCTGTGTAATCCTGTTCACTTCTTCCAGAAGGACCGTTATGTATCGATACGTGAGAAGAATCTGTGTTACCAGAATTTTCGGAATATGAATCAGCCGGAACGCATAACACAGCTTTTCAATAGATGTTGTAGCAATCAGAAGATACGATGCCAACACCGTGAGAACACCTTTGATCATCAGCGTGATCATGGAGATTACCCCCACATTGATCGTCAGTCCTCCGATTTGTACAGGTATTCTGTCAAAAAACGGGTTGAATATACCGATCACACACACAAGCGGAAGAACCACTCTCAGCCTTTTCAGACTGTCTTTGAAAGACAGCTCTGCAAGAATAAACATCGCCAGCGGATAAACCATCATACCCGCAAGACCGATGATATCATATTTATCATAAGATACAACCATTGCGATATACACGATCGTTAAAACGAATTTAACCAGTGGGTGAATTCGGTTCACCCACTGGTCCATCGATGCAATTGTATCCATATGATGAATCTCATAAATTGCATTTCTTATTTTACTCATTATGCTTTTTTCTTTCTGAAGAATTTGAATGCGTAGCATGCGCCAACGCATACACCAACTACAATAACGCTTCCTACAACTCCGGAAAATGTTGTTCCGAAAGAGGATTCGGAACCTTTGAATGCATAGTCTGGAAGCAAAGCAGTTGTTTCCTGAACAGAACCAACAGTCTCATAAATTTCTCCGTCTGATTCTACTTCTGTGGAACCTGTAATCTTTTCAATAGACCATTCAAGTCCGTCCGGATTGGAAGAAGCAACAAGTGATAAGCCACCACCGATCAGCACTGTTACCACAGCAAGCACAACCAGTGTATTTTTGAATGTAAATCTTCCCTCTTTTTTCTCTGCCTCTGTGCTGCAATACAGAAGTTCCGGTCTGGCCTCATGAACAAATACCAGAACTGCTGCCGTAATCAGTCCTTCCACAAAACCAATAGCCAGATGAATCGGCTGCATAGTAGCTACAAACGTACCAAACGGTAATGCCGTAATCCCGGAAGCCATTGTCTCTAAAGTAACACTGAATGCTCCGAACTGCAAGGTAATCATACATCCGAGAATAGATGCAGCTACGATTTTTGCTTTTGTGATTCCTTTACTCATCATCGGTTTCCAAATTAAAAAGAACCAAGAAAGCATCCGTAAAACGCCATATTCCATATATTACATCCCAGTGCCAGAATACCTCCATCCGCAAATAACAGACATTGTATCAACAGTACACCGATCATGGTCAAAAAGCCCGCATACGGTCCAAGAAGAGCCGTCAACAACATACCTCCACAGAGATGTCCGCTGGATCCTGTACCCGGAATCGTAAAATTGATCATCTGTGTTGCAAATACAAATGCACCCATAATACCCATTACCGGAATTTTTTTCGGATCACTCTCCAAACGTACTTTTTTCACTGAATAACCTGCGGCTGCGGCAGATAATACATACATTGTTCCTGCAACCGCCGGAGCAACCAAAGCATCAGCCATATGCATAAAGCATCCCTCCTCATATAGTTTAGTATTCGTTAATCATTTGATATCGATAAATTAAACTATACCACTTTAACAGGACTGTACAAGCCCCCTGGGGGGATATTTTTTTTCATATAATTTGTTGACTTTTATTAATAATATCCGCTTTCATCCAGTTCCCATTCGTACTCCAGCTCAGACGCCACTTTTTCTGCTGCATCCACATCTACCAAATCAGCCACCATCCCGAGTGCCATATCGACAGCGGAGAGAGAATTTTTACAGGAGTAAAACTTTCCGTCCGCTACCCAGGAAACATCCGGTATCCAGGAAATCGCTGCGGTGAACATTCTTTTCCAGTTATCATCGCCGGTGCAGGTAGCAACATTCCGATGATATAAAAGACCGGTCTGTGCAAAAATACCGGAAGCATTGGAAACCATAAGACAGGCATCCGATCTGCTGACGCATTTTTTTAACGTATCAATCAGTATTTCCTCATGATGAATCAGTCTTCTGGCCCCCCGTCCTCCCGGTACAGCAAAGATTCCAACAAGCTTTTCCGGCTCCAACGGCTCTGTCCAGATTTTCACTCCCTGCATACTGTTCACGATATCACCGCTGATAGAATAATAGTTCATGTGAAATTCTCCCGTCAATTTTCCAAATACGGCACAAAGTCCAGCCAAATCCATGATATCAAAATCATCATACAATAGAATATTTACATTCATATCTGATCCCCCATAACATTTATTGTAATCCATAAGGTCAGTATACAGAAGCTTTAAAATAAATACAAGCCCCCAGGGGGCTTGTATTTTAAAATACGGAATCAATCAGTATTTTCGTATATTCCTGCTGTGGATTTTTTATAATTTCATCAGGAGTGCCTTCTTCTACGATGCTTCCCTGATACATAACCAATACCCGGTCACACATTTCCTGCACCAGTGCCAGATCATGACAGATCAGAAGAAGGGAAAGCCCCATCTCCCGCTGCAGTTTTCTGAGAAGCTCCACAATCTGCGCCTGTACCGTCACATCCAGTGCACTGGTTGCCTCGTCACAGATAATAATCTGTGGATCGATAGCCAGGGCTCTTGCAATGGCTGCTCTCTGGCACTGCCCTCCACTCACCTGATGTGGATATCTGCCGGCATACTCTTGTGAAAGTTCGACCATACTCAAAAGCTCCAGCATTTTCTGCTTTGCATCTTTCCTCTTCATACCGTGATTCATCATACTCTCCATGATTCCGTCTCCCAAGGTACATCTGGGATCAAAAGAATCCTGAGGAGTCTGGAAAACCATCTGCACATCTGCATAAAACTGTTTCAGTCTTTTCCCTTTCATGCCAAGGATTTCTTCTCCATTCAGCAAGATACTTCCTGAATCCGGTTTGACAAGATGGGTAATCAGTCTTGCCGTTGTACTTTTTCCGCATCCACTCTCACCCACCAGTCCCAGACACTCGCCTTTCTTCATATGGAAACTTATATTATTCACCACAGTAAAAGCAGTTTTATTCTTATAAAATGCTTTTTTAAGATTTTTCACTTCAAGTATTTTTTCCATACGCTATCCTCTGTGAATTCGAAGCACTGCATCGATCAGTTTCCGGGTATAAGCTTCCTGGGGATGATGAATCACTTTTTTCGTGTCACCATATTCCACAAGTCTTCCCTGATACATTACTGCCACTTTATCTGCCATGTATTCCACCACACCAATGTTATGGGTGACAATTGCGATGGTCGTCCCGAACAGTTCCCGCATTTTCATCATTTCACGGACTACCTGTGCCTGTACCGTAACATCCAGTGCACTTGTAGGTTCATCACCAAAAAGCAGGGAGGGGCGCAGAATCATAGCCATCATGATTCCTACTCGCTGGTTCATACCACCGGACAGTTCAAATGGATAACTCTTTAGGATTCTTTCTCCATCCGGCAATTTCATTTTTTCAAACAAATCCATAGCCCTGTCTTTTATTTCCTGCTTCGATATCTTTTCATGCTGAAGCACTGCTTCATGAAGCTGATCCTCTATCGTACGGATCGGACAAAGTGAGGCACCTGTATTCTGAAAAATCATTCCCATCTCCGGTCCCCGAAGCCTGCGAAGCTCATCCCCCTTAAGATCTGTTACATTCTGATTCTTATAGAGGATATCCCCTCTGGTAACTGCGCCGTCATTACCCAAAAGCCCCATGGCAGCTTTGATCAAAGTGCTTTTCCCGCTGCCGCTTTCCCCCACGATACCGAGAATCTGACCCGGTTCTATGGTAAGATTAATATCTTCCAGCACAGGTTTTCCTGTATAACATACCTGAAGATGTTCCACTGCCAATATCGGCTGATCCATAGTGATTCCCTTTCTCTCTTAGTTTTTATCCAGATCTACAGTGATCTCATAGTAATCACAGGGATGTGCCACCAGTCCGGTTACACCCTCACCTGATACCATGGACATTTTCAAATGAGAAGCAAACAAGAACGCATGATCATCCAGAATCGTCTGCGTCATCTCTGTTGCCAACTGCGCTCTTTCCTCTGCATCAAAAGTACTTTTCATCTGTCCTTCCAGTTCCTGAAGCTTATCACTGTGATAACCTCCACGGTTTTTAGAGGATTCATCCAGACAGTGTGTGGTAAAGAAGTATTCCGGATCTCCGGTCGGTGCACATACAAATGCACTTGCATAAATATCCCATTCCCCTTTTTCAATAAAGCTCAGATGATCTGCAGTACAGTTGATTTGTACATCAATACCGATATCTTTTAATGTTGCCTGTACAGATTCCGCAAGCAGAGGTAGTTCCTGACGGCTTGGATAGGTAAGCCAGCGAATCGTCAGTTTTTCTCCATCTTTATCCACATAACCGTCACCATCCGCATCTGTCCATCCTGCTTCTTCCAGTAATTTTCTTGCTCCCACCGGATTGTATTCTGGCGCACTTACTGAATCATCCCCAAAAGTGAAGCTTGCCGGGAACGGACCAACTGCCGCCGTACCATTTCCCTGAAGAAGTGTTTTTGTAAAGCTCTCTTTATCAATAGCCATACAGATAGCTTCTCTTACTTTGTCATCCTGCAGAGCCGGTGTTTCGTAGTTCATCTGTCCAAAGAAAGAACGGGATGTTTCAACAGATGAAATCGTATATGGTTCCTCCTGGAACAATGGAAGACTTGCGTAAGGAAGTCCATATGCACCATCCAGTTCTCCGGACTGCATCGCCATGGTCATAGTATCACCATCAGAAATCGTTTTTACATAAATGGTATCCAGTTTTGGCTCACCATTCCAGTAATTTTCATTTTTTACAAGTGTAAGCCCCTGATCCGTTTTTACTTCTGTAGCAATATAAGGTCCTGTCGCAGAAACATTGCCTTCTGAAGTAATACCTGCCTCCATATCAATAATACATCCATACGGATCTGACAGATAGTTCAGCAATGCCGGAACCGGCTCTTCGGTAACAATGGTAAGAATCTGTCCATCAGCAGTGATTTCTTTAATCTTCAAATCACCCTTTGCCCGTTCATGAACACTGATCAAATCATCCAGACATTCTTTCACCGCCTCTGCATCCATTTTTCTTCCGCTGGAGAAAGTCACATTGTCTCTCAGAGTAATCTTCCATGTATTTTCATCTGCCAGTTCAAATTCGGTAGCCAGCCATGGTTCCAGTTCCATGGTGTCAGAATACTTAAACAGTGTTTCACCGATTCCATAACGGATACATGCCCATCCGGAATAACCGTTGTGTGGATTGACATCAGATTCATCATTTTCCGCATTGAATGTGGTATCCCCATAATAAAACACTTTCTCTGTACTATCATCTGTTGCTGTGCTTTCTTCTTTTGTCTCAGTTTTTGTTTCCGCCGATTTATCGGAACTGCCACATCCGGTCAGAAGTCCGGTAAGCATACAAAGAGACAGAAAAGCAACACCTGTTCTTCTTAATAAACTTCTTTTACACATTTGGTTTCTCCTCTACTTTTATCTTTTATTTCTACGTGGATCCATCACATCACGCACCGTATCACCCAGCAGATTAAACAGCATAACGGTAATAAAAATGGCAAAACCCGGTGCAAGGATTACCCACGGAGATGTCTGCAGCATACTTCTTCCATTGCTCATCATGGAACCCCATTCAGCAATCGGCGGAACAGCTCCAAGTCCCAAAAATGACAGTCCTGCAATCTCCATCATCATGGTTCCTATATCCAGAACTCCTGTAATCAATATAGGACCTGCGATATTAGGAAGCATATGTTTAAAAATAATTTTACAGGTACCGGAACCTGACAGTCTGGCTGCCGCCACAAAGGATGACTGTTTCAGTGTCATTACCTGACTTCTTGCAATTCTGGCAAACTTGGGCCATGAAATACATGCCAGTGCAACCACCGCATTGATCACTCCGCCTCCGGTAACCCCGGCAACGGCAATGGCAAATACCATCCCCGGAAATGCAAGAAATATATCAGATATTCTCATCAGAACCGTATCCATTTTCCCTCCGCTATATCCGCAGATTATTCCAATCAGGGTTCCCACCACCATAATGATCACTACCAGCAGCAAAGAAGAAAAAATGGTTGTCTGCCCTCCCATGATTACTCTGGACAGCATATCTCTTCCATAGCGATCCGTTCCCAGAAGATGTGCCCCTCCCGGTGGCTGCAGTGCATTGGATAAGTCCTGAGCATATGGGTCATACGGTACGATATATTCAGCAAAGATAGCCATCAATAGCACAATTCCTACCAGAACAGTCAATATCATGCACTTTTGTTTTGTAAAATCTTTTTTCATCTTCTGTTGTCTTATTGTAATATTTGATGATTCCATTAGGCTTCCTCCTGACCGATACGGATTCTCGGATCCAGATAGCAATATATAATATCTGTAATCAGGTTGACCATTACATAGATGACAGCCATCCAGATGACATAAGCCTGTATCACAGGGTAATCACGCATGGTAATGGCATCTACTGCCATCTTTCCCACGCCGTCCCACATAAAAATAGACTCTACAATTGCTGTCCCTCCTAATAGAGAACCGATAGAAAGTGCCAACAGCGTAACGATGGTCAGCATGGAGGCTTTCAGAACACTGAAATACAGGATTTTATTTTCCTGAATTCCTCTTGCCCGCGCCCCCTGCACATAATCCTTATTCAATTCTTCCAATACGGTAGCTCGTACCTGTCTGGTATACTTGGAAGCCATTGCAAGAGCCAGCGTCAGTGTGGGAAGAATGATACTTTTCCATCCCTGCGCATTTGCCATAACCGGAAACCATCC
Organism: bacterium; assembly: GCA_004562915.1. Lineage (GTDB taxonomy): Bacteria > Bacillota > Clostridia > Lachnospirales > Lachnospiraceae > Oliverpabstia. The sequence goes on along the minus strand of SFQZ01000032.1, from coordinate 572 downwards.
CAGTTTCAGAGAAAAGAAGTAGATCAACAGCAATGACACAAAAAAATTCGGAAGTGAATTACCAATGAAACTTAAAAATCGTATCATGTAATCCACAAAACGGTTCTGTTTCACAGCGGAAATAATACCCAGAGGTATTGAAATCAACACAGTCAATAAAATAGAAGTAATCGTCAATGCTATCGTTGCAGGGAGCTTCGATACAAAAGTAGAAAATACCGGTTGTCCTGATACATAAGATACTCCCATATCTCCCGTTAGAATACCTCCCAGCCAGACGATATACTGTTCTGCAATCGGTTTGTCCAGACCCAGTTCTTCCCTGATCGCGGCCTTTTCTTCTTCTGACATGGCTCCCCCTGTATTCTGTTCCATCACGTCAATGGCATCCATGGAGGAAGACTGCATCAAAATAAAGGAAAGCAATGTAATTCCGAGCAAAATGGGAATCAACTGCAGAAATCTCTTTAATAGTAAGCGCTTAATAACCCACCGTTTAGACAATCTCCTTATTTCATGAGATAATGCTCTCATGGAGTGGAACTTCTATACATTTTCTATGTTGCTTTACT
>SFQZ01000155.1 GCA_004562915.1 bacterium | reverse complement strand
ACTGAATCATGGAAGTGCGAATCAGACCTGATACCGAAGCTTCTTTCACGGAGGTTATTGTATAATAACATGCTTTATTATCTTCCGGTCTCACCTTTTCTTCCGCAAGTTCATAAGAATCTTCTCCGTTTTTCTCCACTTCCTGCTTTACTTTAAAACCTGTCTCCAGATCTTCTGCCTTTACAAATCCCCTGACATCATCTGATTCTACATAATACCAGTCTTCTTCATCATCATCCAGAATATAACAAAGCCCCTGTTTTTCAAGTGTTCCAACTACAACCGAAGACTCCTTTTCCGTCTCATCCTCTTTTTGACTTAAAGTATCCCCTGTTTCCTCTGTCTGTGTTTCTTCCGGAATGCTGTCATATATTTCTGTCTTTTTTTCAGCAAGCGCATATTCTTTTTTCACAACCACATCATATGCTGTAGTCTGTGTATAAAGAAATGCCTCATTTTCATACCATTCCTTCAATACTTCTGCAGTATCTGCTTCTTCGTCCTTAAGCAGGGCATATCTCTCTGCCTTATCTCCAACCATAAGATTCGCTTTTTTTACAAATCCTCTGGCCTTTCCGGACTCCACATAGCACCATCCGTCTTCTTCCTCGGATAGAATATTCAGAACCCCATAGGTATCAATTCTGCCTACTTTATCCGAAGCAGTATTCATTTTTTCATAAAGATATACATCATCACGTTTTGACAGTGCATACTGCCCTTCCACTTTAAAAAATCGAAACGTTTTTTCTACTTTAGGAGATTCTATAACAGGTTCTGTTTCCTCCTGTATCTCATTTTCTTCCGGATTTTCCGTATTCGTTTGTTCCTCTTCTGCTTCTGATTCCGTTTCCTCTATAGGCATTTCTTCAATCGGAATAAAACCTGCTTCCCGCTCTACCGTTTCTGTTTCTTCCGTTTCCTTCGGTGCCGCATATGCAGATAAACCGGTCGCTGCTGCAAGGATCAGAATCGCCGCTGCTGCCGCAATATTTCGTCTATACATTCTGTTTTATACTCTCTTTCTTGCTTTTATAAAAACTGCTGCTGAACACATCATCACGAGGATAATCATCGGAATATTGGTATGATCACCTGTTTTAGGTGCATTCACAGGTGCAGTAGTACTCGGTGTTTCTGTAGTCGGTGCCTGAGTCGCAGGAGTTGTTTCTGTCTCTTCCTCCTCTTCCTCTGCATCCGGATCTACCTGTGCGATCATCGTTGCTGTCTTTACCTCAGAGGTAAGATTCTGAGACCCGTTCATCATCTTATCAACCGTAAGACTGATATTAAACTGTTGTCCTTTTGTAGCGGAATTCTTCAGATCAAACCACAGATATACCATAGGGCCTTCTAATTTTTTCGGTGTATTGGAAGAAAATTCAATTTCAATTTTCCCTTCTGTCCCGCCTGTATCATTCGGCGATTTTACACTTACCATCCATCCTTCCAATGCATCGCTTTCCACATCCGCTTCATCGTACACCATAACACTGGAATCATAAGTAATCGTCACTTTTCCAGTAGTAATCTCAGTTAAACTTGACACTTCATAGGTTGCAGCTACTGCATCATCTCCTTCATATACATCATCCGGTACAAAGGTAATCGTTACATCTTTCTGCGTTGTATTGGTCGTACTGGTGCTGGAGTCGGTATCAGCGGTACTGCTTGTACTGCTTCTTGCCTGTCGATTGGAAGGTGTCTCAGACTCCGTCTCCGTCTCTGATTCTGTTTGTCCCGAAATTCCCGGAAAAGCAGACAACGAATTATTACCGGATGTCTGTGAAGAAAGACTCGTTGTACGCGCTGCACCTTTCAATGCCTGAGAAGTTTCTTTCTCTTTCTGTATCTTTTCCAGGTAAGCTGCATATTCCTTCTCAAGATCATACGTTTCAACTGCCTGACACAAAGCCTCTTCATCCTCTGCTTCAAGTACCGTAACTGCTTTCACCTGCTTACATTCCTGAAAAAGAAGATCATCCTCCAGCACGCATTGATTCATAAGAACCACGGTCTGGGGAACCAGCTCTGCAACTTCATAAACAATCTCCTTCTGTACATCCGTCAAAGTCACAATCGGATACTCTTTTTCCAGATCTGCTGATTCACCCTTTTGTTCCATTTCTGTTTCCGCTTCCGTCTCATACTCTGTCTCTTCCTGGATAAATCCTGCTTCTGCGGCTTCGCTTTCTGCAACTGTGCTTTCCTCTGCTTCGGTCTCCTCTTCCGGTACCTCTTTTTTCAGTTGAAAAATAACTGCCGCCAGCTCCGGCGTATCGTCCTCTTCTATCGCTTCTTTTAGCTCTTCTGTTGTCATCTGTCTGACTGTAAAGGCATCATTTTCTTTTTCTCTTACAATCAGCAAAGACTCCAGTTCATTCTCCTCTGCTATGACTTCCTCTGTTTTTTCCGTTTCCTTTTCTGCTGTTTCTGTCTCTGTTTCTGCCTGAAATCCTGCTTCTCTGGTATCTGATTCTGCTGCATATGTAGTCATGGAAACAGTCAGCATGGCTGATAAAGTCATAATACTGCATATCTTATAAAATCTTTTTTTCATTTATTTCCTCCTCATACCGTATACTCACGGTTCACCTCTCGTTACTTTGAACAAGCGGCTGGATTCTATGTCCTAATTTATAGTATATTTATCTAAAATTAAAAGTCAATGTAAAAATCCACCCTGTTTTGCAATAAAAACAAGTTTTACATTTTTTTCACAAATTGACCACAAAGAAAAAATCTGGATTTCAAACCCTTTTACTATTTTGAAATCCAGATTTTTTTATTCTATGATGTTGGTTTCAAAAGTTTTTGCCCCCCTGATACCTACGGATTTCTCCCTTGGCTCATACTATTTCACAATTTTGACGCCTGACTTCTGCCCTTTTCCTTTTAAAAGTTTCTGATAATCCTTTAATTTTTTCTTCGGGACTTTGATTCTGCATTTTTCATGAATGCCTTTCAAGGCTTTGCTTCCCACTTTTTTCAGTCCGCTTGACTTTATTGTTATTTTTTTCAGCTTACTGTCACCTTCAAATACACTTGCCCCAATGTTCTTCACATTTTTCCCTACCGTAACCTGTGTGAGCTTTTTATTATTTTTAAAGGCTTTCTTCGCAACCTCAGTAACCTGGAATACTATGCCGTCTTTCTTCACGGAAGCAGGAATAATAAATTTGCTGTTTGTCTTTTTCAGCGGTTTTACAAAAGTTACCGTTCCCTGTGATGCGGAAGATTTCGTGACACGATAAACTGCATTGCGATAAGAAAAGGTCGTTCCTGCCTTCGGAAGAGTCTCTGTCGGTTCTGGTGTGATTTCCTGTTTCAAAGATACGGTTACCGTACAAGATGCCATTTTGTGTCCGTCTTCCGTGGTCACTGTTATCGTTGTTTCTCCGTTTGCCTGTGCCGTTACCATACCATTTTCATCCACGGTGGCCACTTTCGTATCACCACTGGTAAATATTACTTTTTTATTCTCGGCATCCGCCGGTTCCACCAGAGCTTTCAGCTGTATGGTCTGACCTTTCTGATTCAGGGTTACGGTATTTTTGTCTAATGCAACACCTGTCACTTCAATAACAGGATTCAGACATTCAAACTCAAACTTGTCAATAACAGGACCTGCCTTACTGTCTGCCGTAAATACCAGCTCTCCATCTCCCGTCTCGGAAATTTCTATTTCAAATTCTGCCGTATGGAATACGGTCGCACCCGATTCTCCATATACATCCAGACTGCCGGAGGATACATGCGTTCCGCTCCAGACCAGTGCGTTTGGCGTACCTCCCTGCACTCTTCCGCTTCGGTAGGTTGCGGTGACTTTATATTTTCCTGTTCTTTCTGCGTAGAATGGAAGTATAATTCTGTTCCCCGGTTCAAACCAGTTCACTTCTTTTTCACCGCTGGCTCCGCTGTAGGTATCAATGCGTACATAATTATTGGGATTTTCTGCTTTGGAAGCATCCAGTATAAAGAATTCCGCCTCTGCTTTTTTGGAAGTCTTTCCCTTCGGCATGATAAATGGATTTTCGGACGTATAGGGTTCTTCCGCCTGCGGCGGCAGTTCACTTTTGTAAATCACAATCTTGCTGCTGGACTGCGTACCGATGGATGCATTTTGTGCACTCATTAAAGTGAAATAAAATGCCATTCCATCACTGCCACGCTCATTTTTGAGAGTGGTTAATGTGATTTTCTTTGACGTCTCGCCATCTTTAAAAATAACTTTATCATCCAGAAACTGATAGTTCACGCCCTGCTCCGCACCAGCAGAAGGAGTTGAATAAGCCACCTCCACCTCTCCTCTGGATCCCGCAGTACGTACAATCTCTACTTCTATTTTGTCTCCTTCAAGTACGTTGTAGGTTTTTCTTTTTATACTGAAAATACCGGAGCCATCCTGATACAATGCCTCACTCACTCCAATTGCATTTTTCGTGCATACCATACGCACCGTATGCGGCCCATACTCCAGATCCGGTGTCGTATACAGGAGCTGCCCAAGTGCACGTGTGCTGCTGTACGTATTTGCTGTATCCACTTTATTTCCATCGATATAAATATCCATGGTTCCGTGATTTGGATCGATCGTTCCTTTAATCCATGCCTTGGTTCCTGTAAAGTTAAAGGATGCTTCTCCTCCATAATTCGCATTTGACCACGCAGATGTATCATTATTTTCAAAGGTCCATCTGCCGCTCAGCGTGAACTCTTTGACCGGTATGGATTTGAGGTCTGTTGGAAGCTTCACTGTATTGGAGGATTCCGTCTCAAATCCTTTTTCCGCTTTAAATACACCTACTGTCGATGGGTCCACTAATTGTTGTTCAATAAATTTAATTCGTTCGACCACTTCATCACTTGGTGTTGCAATCAATTTCTCAAAGTCATCGGTTTGATGCACAATAATATTTCGTAACTTACGGAATAAATGTAACTCATCTAAATAAAGATGAATCATGGGATGCGCCTTTGCCTTATAAAGTAAATCGCTAAACGACACATTGTCATCTGAGTCCGTATATTTCTTCAGATATTTATGTATATGATTAAATGATTCAATGAATACTAGATATCCTTCTTGTTCTACCATTTTTTACACCTCCCGAATATACAACGGTTGATAAGTTAGCACTCCGTTAATATTCGTACTTTCAT
>SFQZ01000154.1 GCA_004562915.1 bacterium | reverse complement strand
ATTCTTCCTGCTTTATTGTAATTTCCGGATATTTTGGTAAACAAAAATGCGTGATAGATAATATCTGCTCCTTCCCGGTCGAGAAGCAATGACTTAGAATCCAAAGGATCTTTTTCATACCCCATTGGTGCATACGTTGCCATATACTGTCCACGGCTCCGCATGGCCCACAGATCCCCTTTGATTTTTAAAGAGTTTTCCTCACTGTAATAATCATTTACAAGGTTTTTAAAATTGGTATCTATTCCCGGTGTCTGGTTCATATAATGATTACTGTCGAATCCATCATTGATAGCTATTACCCTTACACCCAGTGCCGGAAATATCTTTTCCGTATAATTACCTACTTCTATGTAATCCCTTCCCAGACGGGAAAAATCTTTGATAATCAGTATCTGGATGATACCTCTTTTTATGTCCTGAAATAGCTTCTGTACTGCCGGACGGTTGAAGTTTTTTCCACTGTAGCCGTCATCTACATATTCCTTTGATGGGTATTTTTTCAGTTCTTTGTCATTCCTTATATATTCCATAGCCAATCGCCTTTGATTGGATATACTGTTGCTCTCATCCAGAACTTCTTTATCCTGTTTGGATAATCGAAAATATAACGCTATCATAGGAATCATTGTACCACCGCCTTTACATATTCCTGCAGACTGGCAAACTCATCCGCATAACAAAATGTAATCTCTATCCGCTTTTCAGAATATATATCAATTCTTTTAATAAAGATCTGTATCATTCTGCTGTCAAGTCTTGTAATCCGATTAAACTGCAGCCATTCTTTTATCAGCTTCTTCAGTGATAATTCCTGGCGATGATTTTCTTTTCTTTTTTCCTCTATTTGGGAAAATGCACATTGTATGTAGTCCATCTCATTTATATAGTGCTCTCTGAATTTCTGAAAGTCATCTTCTTTCATGCTTCCGAGGGAATATTTTTCATGTTGATCCATATATTGATGCTTCATTTGCATTTGGTCGTTATTCAGCTTTTTCCATGCCTGATCAAGTTTTCTTTTTTGTCTCTCAAATACAGAGTCTACAGTCTGATCTGCTTTTTTTCTGACCCCTTTTAAAAGCTGCACCTGTTTTTTAATTGCTTCTTTTACAATACTGCATAATTCCATTTCTTCTATACATTTTGTATCACAGAGATATTTGTATTTTCTGTGATTGCCACAAACATATCCTCTCATCATATAAGTTTTTCTCTGACAGCTTTTTTTCAAATACTGTACACCCATTGCTGCACCGCAGTCTCCACAAAACAAAATTCCACCAAACAACGCTTCTTCCGCATACAGTATGCTTTCTATCGGTTCTTTTCTTTTTTGTGATGCGGTCTTTTCAGACCGCTCTTTAAGAAATTCCTGTACGGTTTCAAATAGTTCTGTTCCTATAATAGGCTCCGCTGCTTCTTTCATCAGAACCTGCTGTTCTTTTTCTATTGGATGTAACGGGATATCATAGCAGTATCTTTTCTCTGTCTTGTGCCTCAGGGCTACACCTGTATAAATCGGATTTCTCAAAATTTTGGATACCACAGCTTGACTCCATGGCACAATTTGATCCTGTTCGTCCCGATATATTTTTTTCTTTTTTTTATATTGTGACGGGGTATTTACTCCTTTCTCTGTCAGCATCTGCTTGATCATGTAACAGGTTTTTCCTTCCGCACACCACCTGAACATCTGCCGGACAACAGTGGCTGCCGGTTCATCTACATCATATCTCCTGTTGTTTTCATCCATTTTATAGCCATAAGGTATTGTGGAGGTTCTGTAAAAAATATTTATCTTCTGTTTCATTTCAATGGATGCTGATACCTTACGTGAAACATCCCTTGCATAGGTTTCATGCATAAGATTCTTCAGCGTATTGGCAAAAGCCTGCCGGTCACAATATGGATCAATGCTGTCATACTGGTCATTCATGGAAATAAACCGTACACCAAGAAAAGGAAATACTTTATCAATATAATTTCCCGCCTCCAGATAATCCCTTCCAAACCGCGACAAATCTTTCACCAGGACACAATTGATCACTTCATTGCGGATATCTTCCATCATCTTCTGAAAACCATCCCGGGAAAAGTTAGTACCAGTCATGCCATCATCAATATAAGTGGCAACTATTTCTATATCATCATGATTCTTCTCATATTCTTTTCCCAACGCCATCTGATTTTCAATCGAATTACTGTCACTGATGTTGCTCTCTACAGACAAGCGGATATAATTACCAGTCTTCCATTTTACGCTTCTTTTTTTTATAACATCCGGTTCCTTTTGTACAAGATACCGATTCGTAGTTCTTGCCACTTTACTCCACCTGCCTTTCCCCTTCAAAAGATACCTCAGGCACATCTTTCAGAATCCTCATCATACGATCACATTCATCCTGGTACACAAATATGATTTCAATTCGTTTATTTTTATGCACGATAATTTTGTCGATCAGAGACACCAACATAAGACGGTTCAGTTCTGTGAAATTCTTATATTTTTTAAATTCTTCTAACCACCTCTGTTTTGTAATACCCTGCTCAAAACATTCCACAATCTCTTTTTTGATCGCTTCAATTTCACACTGCAAGGATTCTTTTTTCTCCTCGTAGATTTGCTGAAACTCCAGATGTTCTTCTTCCGTGATCACTCCCTGCCCATAATTTTTCTTCAGACTTTTTATCTGCTCTTCACATTTTTCCAGCTCTTCCTGTTTTCTGTGGATATCCTGATCATTCACAATCAGCTGCATTGGTTCCATCTCCATACTTTCAAGCTTTTTAAGTGATTCTTCTTTTTCCTCCAGAAACCGGATCTGCTGATTGATTACTGTCAATACAATTTCTTTCAGTTCCTCTACTCGGATTGCATGGATTGAACATTCTCTGTCTTTGACTTTTGTATCGCACATATAAAAAACATCGTCCACGCTTTTCTTTTTTCGATTTTTCCGTATCATTATTTTTCCACATTCAGCACAGAATACCAAACCAGAAAAGAGATATACCTTTTCCCTGTTATGCGGAGCATAGGTATCACGATTTAGTATTCTCTGCACACAGTCAAACTGCTCTTTACTGATGATACGTGGAACTGCACCTTCCACAATGTCCTGTTGATCTCTTGGTACATGTACAACTGATTTCAACTTATAATTGATCTTTCTTGTTTTTCCCTGAATCATCCTTCCCAGATACATTTCATTGGTCAGTATTCTTTTTACTGCTACATAGGACCACTGGGCCTTTGGATAAGTCTGAAAAGAATAATATGATCGGATTCCCAATGCCCTTTTGTATTCTGCCGGTGAAAGAATCCCCATATCATTCAGTTTCTTTACAATATTCAAGATGGAGATTCCTGCCTGAAACCAGTCGAAAATTTGCTTTACATTTTTGGAAGCATATTCATCAAGAATGATCTTTCTTTTATCTTCCGGTGATTTCCGGTATCCGTATGCTACATAAGCACTGATGTATAGTCCTTCTTTACGCATGACTGCCATATGGCTGCGGATACGGATGGATGTATCCCGGCTTGAATTATCATTTACAAAGTTTTTTACAGGGAGAAGAAGATTTCTGTCACTGGCAGATGCCGTCAGACTGTCATACCCGTCAAGAATCGCTAAAAAACGGACATTCAGCATGGGAAATTTCTTTTTAATATAATTTCCTGTCTCAATATAATCTCTGCCAAAACGTGACAGATCTTTTACAATGACCATATTGATACGTCCGCTATATACATCTTTGAGCATACGCTGAAAACCAGGACGTTCAAAATTCAGTCCTGAATAGCCATCATCAATATAAATATCTACAAGGGTAACTTCCGGCATCTTCTCCATTTCATTTAGAATCAATGCCTTTTGATTGACAATGCTGTTGCTTTCATACTTGGAATCCAGATATAAATCTCCGTCTTCCTTAGACAAACGCAAATAGACACCTGCCAGATAAGAGGTATAAGAAATGTTCATTATTTCATTCATATTATCTGCTCCTAATATTATAAGTATTGAAAGCCTATAAAATCAGGATTTTTACCATATGAATCTAGTCCTGATTATATATTATCACATTTGCTTTGCATTTGTCCAGTTCCTTTTATTTCTTTCAGATTTGCTCCTCCTTTAAACAGTTCCTGCAGTTTTTCTTCCAGTGTAACACCGTTTTCTGGAAAGCTGATTTTCACTACATAATCTCCATATAGAAAACAATACGGGTTTTTGATCTTATTTATATATTCGTTTATTCTCCGCTGGACAGGCTGCTGAGTATTTATCATAATTTCTCTGATATCCACCAGCTCTCTGCGATTTACTGTTTTTACATCCACACTTCGCATACATTCCAGATCCGTCATCTTACCACCTCGTTTTTTGATATACTAAATTATGCTGCACCTCAGTATCTATATGCATTTGGTTTTGTAACGCTAAAAGAATGACATAAATCCAATTTATGACACTCTTTTAACGTCACAAAATATGGCTCCGGACCGGCTGTTGTTACCGGACCGGATTCTATTTATCCCTTCCCCTTGCCATCGGGAGTATACCAGGCTGGTTGGCTCCATCCTATCATCTTACCTGCACCCTTTCTCACAGGAAGCTGATCCGGGCGCTGCCCCGGCCGACACCTCTTCGCTGCCGGATATTTCATTATCATCCTCATTTCAGATCAGGCTGCCATCCCTGATCCATGTGAAATGCCGCTATCATATCTTTTGCTTCTTCTATTACGATTCCTTGCTTTTATCCCTGCCGGACAGATATTTCATGGCGAAGCTGCTTCTTTCACATCACTGTTTGTGTTTTGGAATATGTACCTGTGTATACTGGCTATTCACTTTTCAATGTACAATTCCGGCTGTTTTATCAGCCTATGAAAATACATTTTAGGGCATTGTAAAATATACTTTCATTGACTGATAAAATAATCATTGCCTGTTTTTCCGTAAAGATTTTTTCAAATGCAACACCGTGTCATAGATGATATTCATTTCATATTCATCGCAGTCAGAGACTTCTCGCAGGATCTGATTCTTCTTTGCACTCTCTATAATGGTCTCATAAATTAAGACACTTTTTCGGACAGATTTTAATGAATCTGATATACTTAAACCAGTATGAGAGAAAGGATTCATTATCATGTCCA
>SFQZ01000153.1 GCA_004562915.1 bacterium | reverse complement strand
TCTCTGCAGCTGTAACACATCCCGCTTCGTTCCAGGAAAGAATCACGATACAATCTACGCCCTCATTAATCAGATATTCAATGTTTGTCTTTTCCTGCTGTGAATCACGATTTGAATTAACGGTAAGAATCTCAGCTCCAGCCAGATCACATGCCCACTTTGCACCTTCTTCTGCTCTCAGATACCACGTATCCGGTCCCGGTGAGATATAGCCAATCTTTACGCCATCCTCCGCTGCAGATGCGCTCATCACCATAGAAAACGACATCACGCCCAGTGCAGCTGCTGCTAACAGTTTTTTCATCATAATAAAACCCTCCTTTTTTGTTTAATAAAAAACCTGTAATGTAATTATTACATCTATTTGAAAATTAGTCAATATTTTTCCAAAAAATTTTATACTTTTTGTCACAATATTATAATTTTATCCGACTAATTTTATGCATTTTTTCAATTTATACACTTCGAAATGTAATTTTTACATTTTTCTGCGTTTCTTGTTTACAAGAAGCCGTTTTTTTTGTATATTATAATATGATGCTAGGGTCAAAAGGTCATGCATTTCATGCCTGCATGAAAATGCATGACTTTGGGACCCGTAAAACATGAGAAAGTAGCCATTTTTCGCAGAAAAATGTGCGGATTTCGAATGTTTTTAGGATTTCGGGAGCGTGAAACGCGAAGAAATCCGTAAGCATCATGGGGTCAAAGGCTTTTGATCCCAACATCATATGATGTAACAAAAGGGGAAAAGGAGGTAATACATATGATAGTAAATCGTATTTGCGGAATGTGTCAGGGAGGGTGTCAGGTAAATGTCACCATTGAATATGGCAAGATTGTTCGTGTAGAACCAGATAAAGCATCACCTAAGGGACGTCTTTGCGTCCGGGGAGCACTTACCCCGGAACTCTTGTACAGCCCGGATCGTCTTACATATCCACTTATCCGGAATGGGGAAAAAGGAGAAGGAAAATTCCGTCGTGCCACATGGGAAGAAGCAATTGAATATGCGGCTCAATTAATCCGCGAAACAGCTGAAAAATATGGAAAAAAATCGCTGGCGTCTTATCTTGGCCGAGGGGTTCTTGGAATGCCGATCGGTCGTATTCTAAATAATGGAACAAAGCCATGTCTTATGAAACGTCTTGGTTCACCAAATGATTTCAACGTGGCTTCTATCTGCAACATGGCTTCCAGCATGGTCACACCAATGACAACCGTGGGAATCGGTACTCGTATGATGGTACAGGATATTCCAAATAGTGATTACATCTTCGCGTGGGGGAAGAATTCCACTACAGATGACGGTCCACAGATGGCACTAAAGGCAATCAAAGCGGCAAAAGAACGAGGTGCAAAACTGATTGTTATAGATCCGCGTGAAACAGGAATCGGAGAACTTGCGGATCTCTGGGTTCCGGTTGTCCCAGGTGCTGACGGTGCGCTGGCTCTGGCAATGTTAAAACTCATCATTAATTCGGGACGTTATGATAAAGAATTTGTACGCGATTACACGCGCGGTTTTGAAGAATTCAAACAATATCTGGACACTTTGACAATCGAACAGCTTTCTACATGGTGTGGTGTCTCTCTTGATATGATTAACGAATTGACCGATATCTTCTGCTCAACAGAAAAAATATCACTGGTTTCTTATACTGGTCTGGAATATCAGCTCAGCGGAATCCAGAATAACCGTGCTATTTTTACATTATGGGCGATCACGGGCAAGCTGGACGTAGAAGGAGGTATTTATTTTAACTGTAAAGGACTTCCTACTTTTAAACCAAAAGAACTTCCGGAAGAAGAACTGGTCGGCACCCGCGAATTCCCAATGTTCTACAAATTTATGGGAAGTGGACAGTTTGCACGTTTTCCGAAAGCAGTGCTGGAAGATGATCCTTATCCGATTAGAGCGTTGATTCTTGCCGGTGGTTCCCCTGCGCTTACGTTCCCGGACAGCAAGAAATGGAGGGAAGTATATAAGAAACTGGATTGTCTGATCGTATTAGACCGATATCCAACCGAAGATTCCCGCTATGCTGACGTAATCTTCCCGGCATGTACGTTGTTTGAAACCTATAAACCATATGTAGATGAAAATGGAACGATTCAGTTAATGGAACCGGCCATATCTCCGGTAGGAGAAAGCTGTAATGACTGTATCATTCTCGGACGGCTTGCAAAAGCACTTGGTGTGGGTGATGATTATCCATCCAATGTCGAAGAATTGAAGAAGTGGCTTTGCGAAGAAATGCCGCCGTATGCCGGTGATTTTGGATCTGGAAAAAAACAGCCTCCTCGTATTTATAAAAAATATGTAACAGGCGGACTTCGTGCAGACGGACAGCCAGGTTTCCCGACTCCATCAGGAAAATTTGAAATCTGTTCCACTCTTTTAGAAGAAAACGGATTTACACCATATCCGGAATACACCGATATACGTTCTATTCCGGAAATGAATGATCCGGCATTTCCATTCATAATGACAACAGGTGCGAGAAGTATTCATAGAATGGGCGTATTTGGCGCAAACCTTCCGGGTGTTGCTAAAGTAGAACCTTATCCATATATGGATCTTTCACCAGAAGATGCAAAAGAACTGGGAATTGATGATGGAGACTGGGCACAAGTGACAACTCCATTTGGTACAGGAACATTCAAAACCAGACTGGCGGGCATGACGCGTCATTGTATTCACATTCCCCATGGCGGCGGAAGTGCATATATGCCAGAAGCATGGAAAATAGGAAATGTAAATGAACTGACAAGCCTGGATTACAATGATCCAATTACAGGATTCCCGACTATGAAATCGGTTCCATGCCGCATCGAAAAAATAGTGAGATAGGGGACGCTGCATTTGTCACGACCAGCGCCCATTGGCATATTTTGCCATAAATGGTATTGTATATTAAAAAAACTTGGGGTTCCCGCTTTGATGAATTTAGAAATTATTAAAGTGGAAATCCCAAGTTTATGTTTTATTCAGATTTCATAAGTTCAGCAATAATCTTACTGATCAATGTTAAAAAATAATCCGGGGTATTTTCTGCCAGATTATCAAAGTATTCTTTGGGTATCCCTTTCAATAAGTTTTGCTCCGTTATCTTTTACAATACGATTTTTCACTGCACTTTCATTCTGGTTATTTGTCATAGGTTCTCCTTTCTGCAGAAACCATAATCGGAACGAATGCAGCTTGCTGTGAAAATTCTGCAATAGAAGAATTCAGAAATTTCTATAATGTATTATAACAATCGTGGAAAAAAACAGCAATGTAACTTCGCAAAGGATTATAGAGTCTGCAATTAGTAAATAGTTTAATAAAGTTGAATGATTTGCCGAACGGCGTTGAAAATATAGAGCTGCAATCGATATTTTCAGGCAAAACGAGTATAGCATACTACAGATTGTTAAACAAATGAAAAAAGTGTGAATTTCGTTCTATAGTCTATGCTATAATACAAACGATAGGGGAGAGAATATTATGGACAAAAAAGACATAGAAATTCAAAAAGAAATTTTCCAAAGCATTCTATTTCGGAATCTGGAAAGAGAGCGTGCCGAGAAAACGATTCGCAGTCTGAATGGAAAGCTGTGCCAATATACGAAAAATGAAATGATCATCCAAGAAGAACAGGAGCTTCATGAAATCGGAATCCTGATATCAGGTGAACTGTGCAAGGTCCAATACTATCCTGATGGAACAGAGCAGATGGTCCAGAAACTGCTCCCTTCTTATGTAGTAGGACTGGAAATTGCAATCAGTCAGAAAAAAACAAGTCCGTATTCAGTCTATGCTGTGGAAGAGGCATCTATTTTCTGGTTCCCTGTAAAATATCTGGAGCAGGAAGGATATCTCCCGGAAAGCGATCGGATTTTCCTATACCAGCAGACGGTACAGTTTCTGGCAAATGAAGACATCCGAAAGTACAGAAAGATCGAAATCCTATCCGCAAAAAGTGCAAGAGGAAGGATTGAAAAATATTTGAAGATCCAGATGATCCGATATAAAAGCAATGAATTTGATATCGATTTTAACAGAGAACAGATGGCAAGCTACTTAGGGCTTAATAGGAGCGTGCTGTCACACGAACTGAAAATGATGGAAAAAGAAGGGATTCTCACGGTGAGAAAGAATCATTTTGTGATACATGAAAAGGAGAAGTAGAATGCGTTATGTAATACCTGATTATTATAAAGAATTTTATTGCACAGCAGATCAGTGTGAGGATACCTGCTGTGCCGGTTGGCAGATTGTGATCGACAGGAAATCGTTAAGAAAATACGGTCAGGTGAAGGGGAGGTTCCGCAAAAGAATGTTCGCTTCCGTGGATTTTATGCAGGAAACTTTTCGGCAGGATAAAGAAAAAAGATGTGCGTTTCTAAATGAAAATAATCTCTGTGATCTGTATTCAAATCTCGGAAAAGAGAGCCTTTGCAAAACTTGCAGACTTTATCCGCGACATGTGGAAGAGTTTGAAAACATTCGGGAAATTACACTTTCCGTATCCTGTCCGGAAGTGGCAAAAATGCTGATGAACCGAAAAGAACCGGTTCGATTTCTTACTTATGAAAAAGAAGGGGAAGAAGAATACGAGGATTTTGATCCGTTTTTGTATTCTATTCTGGCAGATGCAAGGGAGAAAATGCTGGAAATTCTTCAGAACAGAAGC
Source organism: bacterium (assembly GCA_004562915.1). Lineage (GTDB taxonomy): Bacteria > Bacillota > Clostridia > Lachnospirales > Lachnospiraceae > Oliverpabstia. Next base: position 509 of record SFQZ01000153.1, on the reverse strand, counting down.
ATTTCTCTAGCTGTAAGAATCGGTCTCATTATGGGAATGGCGCATGATCTGCAGGTTCGGATCAATCATGAGGAAATGTTTTCTTGTGAAGAAGTGATCAAACGGTACCAGACGGAAAAAACGCGCAAATTCGTGGAAGAGAAATATGAATATTTTATGGCATATGAGAATCGGTTGGAGCAGTATTACTATGCCCATAAGATATTTCGGAAGCTGTACGAATTGGAACTTTTGCGGGAGGATTGGGATACGGTTCTTATGGAAACCGAGGAAATCTTATATGCAGACGGTGCAGAAAAATACAGAGAACTGACAGAGCAGTTTGCAAAATGGCAGAAAAATGAGATGCCGGATATGGACATTCAACTGGAACAGCTTATGGTCTATTTCCTTTTTACTTATTTCTGTGGTGCCGTCTATGATGAAAAGATTTATGCAAAAGCGCGGATGGCGATGGAGAGTGTGTTCCTCATTAAGGAACTTTTTAAGGCACGCTGGGTGAGAAATGG
>SFQZ01000152.1 GCA_004562915.1 bacterium | reverse complement strand
TTGGTTAAGCCAGCAGGACAAGAGTTCCTTGTTTCTGCTGGTTTCTCTCGTTTTCTGCCATTATAAACCACCGACTTCCGGATAAGTTCTGGATGAGTTCTGAACGGTCTAATATTTTGAAAATCGTTCGACAGAATGTGACAAAGAGTGACAGGAAGCTAAACAAATTTGCTTTTCTTAGACCGTTCATAACTGTGTAAATCTCGCTCTTTTCTCTCTACCTTTATACCACTTGATGATTACAGTATGATCGAATGGCCAAAAACAGGAAAATTGGTACTTCAACCGCAGCGGAAATCAGAATAATATACGGCGTCCAAAAACTCATTTTCCCGATATGCAAATAGTTGAAATTTATGAGCTGATACAGAAAATTGTTTTGCATACCAATACCTGCAGACGGGAGAAGTGCGGAAATCCAGTTCACTCCCAATGCGGCATAAGCAAAAAATGGAATAAGAACTATGGCAATCGAGATCAATAATACTGTCAAAGAGTCCCGGCATTTAGCGGACAGGAAAAGCGTACAACTAACACAGGACAAAATTGACAACAATCCCGCTAGAACAATCAGTATCTGCAACTGCCCCAAATTAATATTCGACAGATTGATAATGGAAAACAGCATTTGCATGGATGATTTCAGACAGTCCATTCCAAAAGACAGATTACATATCAGCAAATGGAGTGTCATACCGATAGCAAAGGAAACAATAAAAATTACGAATGAAGCTGCTATTTTTGTAATAGCCAGTCTGATGCGTCCATTTTTGGTGCAGCGCAAAATACTATCTGACCCTGTTTGATATTCGCCGGAAAAAGTAGGGGATGCAATTGCAACACATAAAACAGTCAGAACCAATATATAAAGTTCAATATAATCAAAGGCATCTCTGGAAAGCCCGGGATAAATCTGGAACGGGGTATCCACTTCTGCATACTGCTCCATAGCCTGCTGCTGGGCTGCCGGGTGATCGCGCTGTTCATTCCGCATAACATCTGCCAGATGGGTTTTGCAAAGCTCGTAATAGTTCTGTACGACATCTTCGGGGGCAATATCCATAAGATCAGCGCCAATTCCAGTCAGAGGGTCGGCATATAGTTCCGGCAATCCTCTCAATAAAGGGCGGATAGGAACAATCTGCTCAATGTAGACAGACAATGGGAAAGAATCCCCCTCTGTAGGACCGTATTCATTTACCAGACTTTGATATGTTTTCAGGGCTTCGCTCACTTTTTCAGGGGTAACTTCACCGTTCACAGAAGCATACAGATCACGCTTAAATTCGATTGCCGCTATACCGTCCAGTTCTGTTCTGCTACCGTCTGGATTAACACGGTTTATGGATTCAAAGGCAACCGGAAGATATGCCATTGCGACGGACAAAATCAAAGCAACGGCAAGCAGAATAAGCGTGCGCCGTGATTTCAGGACGCGCTTTACTTCTAAACAAAACAAACGCATATTATTTTCCCTCTCTTTCTATATTTTCTTGCGGAAACAGCCACAAATATAAGTCCTCCAAACGAGGCTCCACGGGAGAAGAACCGACAACATCAGAATGTTCCGCAAGGTAGCGGATGAAAACCTGGTTATTGTCCTCGCCGCGCTGGTTGATGATCCGCAGGGACATTTCATATTCCATCATCTTATGTGCAGGAACCACACAATTCCAAACCTTACCTTCAATCTGTTTTACCAGTTCGCCCGTCGTTCCCACATCAACGATCTTTCCCGCTTTCATAATCGCATTGCGAGTTGCGATATACTCGATGTCAGAAACGATATGGGTAGAGATCAGCACGATCCGGTCGTGGGAGAACTCGGAGATAAAATTACGGAACCGTACCCGTTCTCCTGGGTCAAGCCCGGCCGTAGGCTCATCCATCACAAGGATTTTCGGATCATTTAACATGGCCTGTGCGATACCTACACGGCGCTTCATGCCGCCAGACAGCTTGGAAATCTTTTTCCTTTTCACATCGGAGAGGGTCAGGACATCCAACAGATAATCAATCTTCTTAGCCGTTTCGCGGGCCGGTACCTCTTTCAGCGCGGCAATATATTCCAGATAATCTTTAACGGTAAAATCATGGGAATATCCAAAATCTTGCGGCAAAAATCCGAAAAGGTTGCGGTAGTCTTTCCCCATCTTGTGAATATCGGTTCCATCAAAATAGATGTTCCCGCTGCTCGGCGTCATAATATCCGCGATCATACGTATGAGGGTGGTCTTGCCCGCTCCGTTTGCACCCAGCAGCCCCCACACGCCGGTTGACAGAGTAAGGCTGACATCATCAACAGCAGTCTTATCCTTGAATTGCTTGCTTATGTGTTCCATTTTTAATTCCATAGTGTTGCTCCTTTCGCTTAAACAAAAATACTGCCCTTGTTCAGTACCTATTGTACCGGACAAGGGCAGTGCAATCTCAAAGATTGGACACGGAATTTCCTAAGTAATTCCTAAGATTTCACTTCAAATTGCCTAAGCGGAAACGGGGAGTATGATTACAAAAGAGATGGTCTCATTTTCACTAGTAACAGTAATCGTTCCACCATGCAAATGTATGATTTCTTCTGCAATCGAAAGTCCTAACCCTGCGCCTCCTGTATCGGAAAGCCGGGCTTCATCCAGACGGTTGAATTTTTCAAATATGCCTGCAAGCTGCTCAGGTTGAACCGTCTTTCCGTGATTTTCAAAGACGATCCGAACACAGTCTCCCTGTTTCTTTGCTGTGATCGTGATCTCTGTCTGCGGGTAACTGTATGTTGCCGCATTTTTCAGGAGATTACTAAAAACCCGCGCCAGTTTTTCCGGATCGGCATTGACGGATAAATCATCATCCGCTATAACGGTGATTGTATTGCCGTTTGCAGAAAGCGACGGGTATATTTCATCTACGATCTGGGCAAGCAGGCAATGAAGGTCTATGGTTTCTTTCTTCAATGAAACCGTATGTGCATTGTATTTGGTAATTTCAAAAAGCTCGTTCAGCAGTTTTTCCAGCCGGTCAGCCTTATCTAACGCAATCTTGACATACTTTTCTTTCTGTTCTTCCGGCATATCCGGTGCCTCATGGAGCAGGCTCAGATAGCCGATCACGGTTGTGAGCGGTGTGCGTATGTCATGGGCCAGGTACATAACAAGTTCATTCTTCTTATCCTCGGCCTGTTTTGCAGCCTGCCTGCTTAATAAAACGGACATCTTGATCTGGTTTAACTGGCGTTCTGATTCTTTCAGCGAGTCTGATAATTCCACTGGCTGGTCGCTTTCCTCATAGACGGTTTTTGTTGCAGAAATGACCTCGTCCAGATACCCCCAGGGTTTGTTCCAAAAGTAATGGAAAATGCAGATAAAGCCGATGATTAAACAGATAATAAAAATGGCATCTGCACGCCAATAGAGCCATGATAAGATGGCACTGTCAGATTTTGAAAAAATGTATTCCAGAAGCAGCGTCAGCCCAAAGACTGCCACGGTATATAAAAACAGCGACAAATATAAATGCAGCCCCATCCGCTTTTTTGTAGTGTTTTTTTTGCTTTGCATAAACACACCTCCATCAATTCGCAAACAAAAGAAGCGCCAGTAAGCCAACGACAGCAGCACTTGTGATTATAGCAAGAATAAAAAACAGTTTATCCGCTCTTACCCTGTTTTTGAGCAGCCGAACCATAATACTATATAAAGCAAGCCCTAAAAGGCCGCCTGCGGTGTTAGTAAGCAAGTCGGTAATGTCAGAGCGGCCTACGGCAAGGATATATTGAGCCATTTCCAGTAATAAACTCGATCCAGCGATAATAACCAGCTTTACATGGAATCGACTTTCCGGCAAAAGCATATGCAAATAGATTCCCATAGGGACAAAGATCAGAAGATTTTCCAGAACTTCTTTTATGTGGAATCCCGCACCGATTTCATTGTCATAGTGGAATGGGATTAGGTTTACACTTCGCAGAGTGTCCAGATCGCTGATTGAAAATTGCAGTTTAAATAGTATAATCCAGATCAAAAGTGCCAGATAAATCAAGAAAAGAACTGACACCCATGGTTTCCATTTCCTGTTCATTTGGTTTCCTTTCCCTTAAATCTTATAGCCTACGCCCCAGATTGTTTTAATATATTGTGGCGTATCAGATATGTCTTTCAGTTTTTCGCGCAGATGCCGGATATGCACCGTAATGGTGCTGCTGTTTTTGGAGTAATATTCATCTTTCCAGACTGCATGAAACAAATCCTCAATGCTCACAACATTTCCTGCGTTTTTCAAAAGAACCTGTAAGATTGAAAATTCTGTCGGAGTCAGCGATACTACTTCGCCCTCCAACAGGCACTCATGCGTTTGGGTATTCAGCCGCAATTTGTGGTAGGAAAGCTCCGGTTTTTCTTTCTTCTCTACTGCGACAGCAGAATATTTTTTATAGCGCCTTAGCTGGGCCTTTACCCTGGCTACTACCTCCAACGGGCGGAACGGTTTTGTCACATAGTCATCAGCGCCTAATGTAAGTCCGGTGATCTTGTCTGTTTCTTCAATCTTAGCTGTCAGCATGATAATGGGATAGGTATATTTTTCGCGGATAAGCCGGCAAAGGGAAAAGCCACTCATATCCGGGAGCATAATATCCAGTATTGCAAGATCAATCTCGTTATTTTCAATGCACTGGATGGCATCCTGGGCGCAATAATACTTATAAACAATGTAGTTTTCGTTTTGTAAATAGACTTCCAGCAGATTTGCAATATCCCGCTCATCGTCTACAACTAATATCTTTTCAGCCATATCATTAACCTCATTCTGAGTTCCTATTTTATCAAGTATAGCAGACGCTATATCACTAATCTCAATGATTTCCATGAGAAATTATTAAGATTTTCCTAATACCTCTGGCATCAACAAACTCTACTCTGACACCACCTATTTTACCTCTAAAATGGTATGACCTCAACTCTATCTTTCGCGCTGCTTTTTTACATAACAGAAAAACCGAAAGCAATATCGCAAAAATACGCACTGCTTCCGGTATCCTTTCTACTTATTTCTGGTTTTCTTCTGCATAATAAAATCTCCCTAATTATATCGTTGCTATTCATCCCACAAACCTATAGCCGCTCCCAACCACCGTTTCTATGTACCCATCTCCAAGCTTCCGTCTGAGCAAATACACCACATTCGCCACCGCCGCCCCGCATTGCTCCGGGTCCGCT
>SFQZ01000151.1 GCA_004562915.1 bacterium | reverse complement strand
GTTTTAAGGTCGACATTTAAATGTCTCGTTCTGAATTTTTCTCTTTAAGAAATCTTCAGGGTTGTTGTCTATTGTTTAATTATCAAGGTTCTTTTTTGTTGTCTCATTCGTGACAGCCATATTAGTATACCATATGTTTTCTCGCTTGTCAACAACTTTTTTAATTTGTTTTTGTCGTCCATTCTCAAGTGTTTCCAGCACCTAAGCGACAACTTTTATAGGATATCATGTCTCCAAATCTTTGTCAACACTTTTTTGATATCTTTTTTGGATTTTTTCATTTCTGAAGTCTTTCCGTATAAAAATCCACCACGTTTTCGCGGTGGATTTTTATAATATCATTTTTTATTCTTAACGTCAAGTGTTTTCTTTATTTTTTAATGAAATATTGTCGCCAGCTTCATAATCGGATTATATTCATATAACATTGTAAGAAATTGGTTTTCCTGAATCATCTGAAATAACTCTTTTCCAACAGTTGTTGTATACATTAAAGTAATTATAATATATAACGTCCACACAATGACCATTGCTCCAACCATTCCTATAACTCCTCCCGCAAGCCGATTAACAATTCCAACACCCGGAAGAGAAGAGACAATATCCAGCGCAAATACAATTGCACGCAATATGATAGAGATTAAGACAAAAGTAATCAAAAACGCTACTATATTAATAATCAACTTAGCCAGATAACTACCTACATACTGTGCAAATGTTTCTACGCCAAGTTGTTGGTAAATCTCACTATTATTATTAACCGTCAAAAGACTCTTGAACACATTTGGAAGATCTGCCTGTTGTATGGCTTGCGTCTGCATTTCCCTCGGTATCTCTGCCCCTTCTATCGCCTGCTCAGCAGTCTGCTGTCCCGAATCGAGACCATCCAATACATTTCCGGATATTCCGTATTGAGCAAGATCTTCTTTGCTTATATTTCCATTTACAATATCTTCTATAGTAATACCATACTGCGACAATAGATCTTCCCCGACTCCTGCTGCTTCTAATACTTTTCTGACACTTTCTTCCGATAGGCCTCCCGGCTCCTCTCCAGAAACCTGAGAAACCGCCGCATTTGCCATTATGCTGATTACCTGATTCTTAATCACATCATCCATAGGTGTATACTTTTCAATCGTCTTCGCCACATATGGCGTTGCAAAAAACACCAGTACGAGCGTAACAATTGTTGTCGCAAGAGATACTGCTATTTTAATCGCACCTCTACAAATCCCAACAATTATACTGACCAAGAAAATTACACCAACTGTTATCAATAACCAATTCATAAGTTCTCCTTATTTCACAAGACGGATTTTTTTCATTCCATCTGTGCTCATCAAAATGTACTTATTAACACCTGCAACCGGGAAAATCTCCAATATATTATCATCCATTTCCCCATCAAACTTCTGTATGCCACTTCTCATAAATATACTACATTTTTTACCATCATACAGGATCACTTGTCCGCCGCAGATTTTTGCATTTGCATAATCACCCGTAAAATCTTCCGACAAAACCACCTTCCCATGGGAATTATAAAGGCGAAGCTCATAGCCCTCTTTTCCTTCATTTTTAAGGACCATACCAATATATTTGTCACTGTGGAACAAGCTTTTTATCTCTTTTTCAATCGTAATCTTAGTCTCTTCTTCCGGGACCTCGCTACCTTGATATATGGACAGGCAATTATCCCCAACCGCCACTGAAGTAGAACTATTGAGGAAAAATCCCGAAGCCATGATAGTATCTTCATATTCCTTCGTTGTTACCTGGTGATCGGCATCTTCCTCGCCTGCCTCACCAAAATTATAGTAAATTACTTTTGAAGTAATCTTTCCATCCTGCGTATAGAGATACAGAACCTGCATTACTTCTCCATTTGCCGACAAAGCCACATCAAGCGGATAGCCGGTTCCAGCCAAAGAAGTTTTATGCTCTACCAGCACATTTCCCGCTGTATCGTAACACATTATTTTTGCCGAAGATTCATTCTTTAATATCGCACTAACGATACCTTGCTCAGATACGCTTATTTTCTCAATCGGCATCGTGGTATGGATTTCTCCTTTTATACCATCTTTCTGGAATACAAGAATATCATTTCCACCTTTATCAGCTACTGCTGCCGCTTTCTCTCCCACATCAACAAATGGATTTTTTATCTGGTAGGATTGATTCCATTGTTCTTCGCCATTTTGATCAAGATAGGAGATTCCATCGCGGCTATATTTTAACACTCCCTCTGAAAACTGTATGTAGCTGTTATTGGATGTGCCGCTGTTCTGATATGAGTCTATGGTTCTTGCCTGATTGTATGTCTGAAGATTCACAAGAAGATAAATGCCAACCACTGCCACAAGTACTACTGCCACACAAATAATTCTCTTGCGCCACTGCTCTTTTTTATGCTGTTTGACCTGCTCATTTAGCTCTTCTTGTGGAGTATCTTCATTATTTAATTCTTGTATTATATCTTTTACAATCTTGTCTGTTGGATCTTCCTGTTCTCTGACAACATGAAGGTTTTTATTTCTCCGTTGTATCATCTGTCTCCCCTTCATTCGTTCTTCCGCAGAGCGGTGGTTCTTACCCTATCGAACTTCTTCGCTTCTTACGCCGCGCTCACTTCACACGACTTTGTACTTTCGTGAACATTGTAACACATTTCCGGTTAGGGGAGTAGTAGTTTTTGTCCGATGTAAATGAGATTGCCATCGGATAACCCGTTCATTTTACAGATTGCTGTTACATGAGAGGCATCTCCGTATAGTTTTACGCTGATGCTATCCAGAGTATCACCCTTTTTTACAACGTAATAATCATCTTCACTTAATTCCTCTTGTATTGTGGAAGTCTCTGGTACAGTACCCTGAGCAGCCACTTCATCTGCACTCTCTGTACTACCGCCTGTTTCAACTACCGTTTCCTCACTTACGGTTTTGCTCCGACTTCCCGCTTGATCAACAGATTGCGACAGAGATTCCAGCGAACTTTGAACTGCCTCCATTTTATCAAAGTTATTAACCGTTGACACCCCAATCGCAAGCACTACTACCACCAACAGCACGCTGGTTGCATAGACCAATCTCGAATTCTGCCGTTGTTCTTTATCTTCCATTTTCGTTCTTACGGCACTACGAAAATCCTTTGCAGCTCGATCCTCAACCATTTCACTGGGTGTCACGCCATTCTTTTTACGCGTCGCAATCATATAATTTTGCATGGAAGGATTTTTTTCATAATATATATAATGTCCTCCCATCTGCATCAGTTCACCATATTTATGAGCATAATATAACTCCTCATTATCTCTGGCATCTTTCCAAATAAATATGGTATTTTCTCCCGAAAATGTTTTCGTGTGTATCTTTGAAATTTCCCGAATTTGTCCCATAGGATGGCCGCTCTCAATAAGCCCCCATCCAACGATCTGACTAAATGCAAAATACTTTTTCCGCTCTTCTTCCATCTCTTTCAGCGTCTCTTCTTTAATAACAATCTCCGTACTAGTTACTTCAATCTCTTTCATTTGCATAGCGCCAGAAATATAAACCACATCCTGCCCCTCTTGATTCAGCATTTCACCAATCAGCATGATACCCATCGGTTCCTCAGATGCCTGTTGCTGTAGCTGAGTCAAATAGATATCCACATAATCTTCTACGTATATTTTAGGCTCATCACTTACGTTTCCTATCTGCCTTACATTTTTGGGAAATTGTCTTTCCATATACTCTCACCTCATCTTGAATATTTTTGCTAATGATAGCATACGAAATCTGCATATTTTATCAATTGGTGGGACCTGTCCCAAAAACTTTCCGCCATATTACGACCAGGTACAGGGTATTTGCCAAAAAGGTACAGGGCATTTGTCAATTGGGGACGTAGTATTTTGTAAAAATACTACGTCCCCAATTGACAAAAAAAAGAAAACACACCCACAGGATGTGTCTTCTTCTTTCAGGAAATGTTTTTATACAAACGCTTTTACTTTTTCGTAAATGCTATTTGCATCTAATCCGTATTTTTTAATCAGTTCCACTGCCGGTCCTGATTCGCCATATACATCATTAATACCGATTTTCATAACTTTTGCAGGAGCTTTTTCTGCAACTACGTCGCAAACTGCGCTTCCCAATCCACCAATGATTGAATGTTCTTCTACTGTTACGATCTTTCCAGTCTTAGATGCCGCTGCGATAACTGCCTCTTCATCCAATGGTTTGATGGTGTGCATGTTGATTACTTCTGCGCTGATTCCATCCTCTGCCAGTTTTTCTGCTGCTGCCAGTGACTCAGACACCGGAAGACCAGATGCGATAATCGTAACATCGGTACCTTCACGCAGGGTAATTGCTTTTCCGAGTTCAAATTTATAGTCTTCGTTATCATTGATCACAGGGACCGCAAGTCTTCCAAAGCGAAGATATACTGGGCCCTCATGTTCATAAGCTGCTTTTACTGCCGCTTTTGCTTCCACATCATCAGAAGGATTGATAACAACCATTCCCGGAATAGTTCTCATCAGGGCAATATCTTCATTACACTGGTGTGTTGCTCCATCTTCTCCTACAGAGATTCCGGCGTGTGATGCACCGATTTTCACATTTAATTTCGGATAACCAACAGAGTTACGAACCTGCTCATAAGCGCGTCCTGCTGCGAACATTGCAAATGAACTTGCAAATGGTACTTTTCCGGTTGTTGCGATTCCTGCAGCGACACCGATCATATTGCATTCTGCAATACCACAGTCGATATGACGCTCTGGAAAAGCTTTTTTGAATGTTCCTGTCTTTGTTGCTGCTGCCAGGTCGGCATCCAAAACAACAACATCTTCGTGTTCTTTTCCTAACTCAACTAAAGCATTACCGTAGCTTTCTCTTGTTGCGATTTTCTTTACTTCTGACATAATGCTTCACCTACTTTCTCTAAGTCTGCCATTGCAACTGCATACTGCTCATCATTTGGAGCGGTTCCGTGCCAGGACACCTGATTTTCCATAAAGGAAACTCCTTTTCCTTTCAATGTCTTTGCGATAATCGCTGTCGGCTGCCCCTTAGTTTCTCTTGCTTCTTTAAATGCAGCATCAATCTCATCAAAATCATTTCCATTAATATTAATTACGTGGAAATTAAACGCCTCAAAGGCCATCAATCTGCAGATTATTATTATCTACAATTACTACCAGGTTGTCCAACTTTCTGAAGCCCGCAAGCATAGACGCTTCCCACACCTGACCTTCCTGAATCTCTCCATCTCCAAGCAGCGTGTATACACGATAAGCATCTCCAGATAATTTTGCGGAAATTGCCATACCTACAGCCGCTGAGATTCCTTGTCCCAGAGAACCACTTGACATATCCACACCAGGAATGTGCTTCATGTCAGGATGTCCCTGAAGGTAAGAACCTACTTTACGCAAAGTGGTAAGATCTTCTACTGGGAAGAAACCTCTGTGTGCCAAGGTAGAATAATATCCCGGTGCAGTGTGACCTTTTGACAATACAAAACGGTCGCGGTCTTCCATCTTCGGATTCTTTGGATCAATATTCATTTCTTCAAAATACAGATAGGTAAAAATATCTGCTGATGATAATGATCCACCCGGATGTCCGGATTTTGCACTATGAACTGCGGTCACAATGCTTTTGCGAATTTCATTCGCGGTTTTTTCCAGTTCTAAATTTGTCATAATAACCTTGCCTTTCTTCTTAGATCAAAGCTCCGTCCGCCCCTCAAGTGCGCGAAGCAATGTCACTTCATCTATATATTCCAAATCTCCGCCTACCGGCACACCGCTGGCGATCCTGGTCACTTTGATACCGGTTGGTTTTATTAATTTGCTGATATACATTGCAGTTGTCTCTCCCTCAAGGCTGGAGTTCGTGGCAATGATCACCTCGTCCACATCCTGCTGTAATCGCTGCATGAGTTCCTTTAACTTAATGTCATTCGGTCCAATTCCAAGCATCGGTGAAATCGCACCGTGAAGCACGTGGTAGACACCGTCGTATTTCTGTGTTTTCTCATAAGCAGCAAGATCCCTTGTATTCTCAACCACCATGATCGTCTTGTGGTTTCTGGAGGCATCTTTGCAAATAGGGCACAGTTCATCGTCTGTCAGTGTAAAACATTCCTTGCAGTACCGGACATTCTTCCTGGCATTGATAATTGCCTCTGAAAGTCCTTCCACCTGCTCCACCGGCATATTCAGGATATGAAACGCCAGACGCTGTGCAGACTTCGCGCCGATTCCCGGCAGCTCGGACAATTCCTGTATTAACTTGTTAATCTGACTGCTGTAATAATCCATGACAACTTCCTGCTCTGATTTTTCTGCCGCCTCTTTCAGCTACAGAGACTTTTGCATTCTTATATTATATGATAAAACGAATTTTTACAAGGATGATTTTCGTTGACTTCTTTTTTTGGGGAAATTATACTAAAATTAATGACTTCTTCCGAATAGATACGACTATTTATATAGGACTGGAGACTTACATATGAAAGAAAATATTGCAACTATCCCACTGATTGACGCCTTTAAAGCCGATGGCGAATGTCCATTCTGTCATTTAGAGCGCGAGGCAGAACAGCATGCCATCTCCTTTATTTTAGGCTCTGCCTATATGGAGGATGACATCCGTGAAAAAACAGATGCAACCGGATTCTGCCGTCATCACTTTAAAATGATGTATGATTATGGAAACCGTCTCGGAAACGCTTTAATTTTAAGTACACACTTGAAGAAGCTGAATGCAGAACTCACAAAAGAAATGAAGGATTTCACACCCGGAAAATCAAGTCTTTTAAAGCGCATGAGAAAAACAGACGCAACCGATCCAAAGCTTCCGGAGACACAGCTCGGGTCATGGATTTCACAAAAAGTAAACAGTTGTTATGTATGTGACCACTTCCGCAGCATTTACGGACGGTATCTGGACACTTTTTTTGATCTGTATCTGAAAAACGAGGAATTTCGGCAGATGTTTGAAAACAGCAAGGGCTTCTGCCTGCCTCATTTCGGCGATCTGATCGAGACTTCCGAAAATAAATTAAATGATGCACAGAAGAAAGATTTTTATGCAGTTGCTTTTCCGCTCATGCAGGAAAATATGGAACGGCTGCAAAAAGAAGTTGCATGGTTTGTGGAAAAGAATGATTATCGCAATAAAGATAAAGACTGGGGAACTTCCGCTGACAGTATCCAGAGGGGTATGCAGAAATGCGCCGGAGGATTTCCGGCGGACGAAACCTTCAAAGCGAAACTGTAAACCGGAGTTTAACTTACCGCGGAGCAGCAGATTTTATGGTGCTTTCTTAGGGCTTGAAGGGCAGATATA
>SFQZ01000031.1 GCA_004562915.1 bacterium | reverse complement strand
CTGGACATGATAATGGATCCTTTCTTTCATACTGGTTTAAGTATATCAGATTCATTAAAATCTGTCCGAAAAAGTGTCTTAATTTATGAGACCATTATAAAAGAGCCGATAATCTGTGAGGTGTCTCACAAGTTCATCGGCTCTGCGTCTATGCGTCTGGCTCTTTAATAACAACTATTTTCATTCGTTCTACTTTTATTAAATTTTCATGTTTACATTTTGGACAGAACAATGGGAAATTCTTTAGTTCCGTGTCCTGTCGGATTTTTACCCTCGTCTTATTTCCACAAGTAGGACATAAAATCCATTTTTCCCCTATTTTAATCACTCCGTTCTGTTCTTCAATTCTATATATACTATTACTTTTTGATTTCTGAACTATGGGGCGAACTTATTTTAATTATACCTACAATCAACAGCCCAATGAGTACAACTGTATCTACAAGCAAAACAGCCACTACACTTTTTAGTACCCCATGCACAAACAATATAATAAACAGTTCTACTGATAGTGCAACAAAACACATATAGTTTGATAAGTATTCTCTAACAAGCTCTCCATACGGACAGTTCATCAACCATTTCACATAAATAATCGGTCTTAACCAAATACGTATAATAATGCAGACTACCGGGAATAGAAAAATGAAATTCTTGTTAACAAAGGAAACTGCGATCCCGTGATCCCACTGAACAGGAATTTCTGGTGGCAAATTCGTATACGATAATATTCCGACTAATAAGCATAGCGATATAATAACTGTCCATGTGATAAGACTGCCCCATAGATACAAGAAGCTAACAGAGTCCAGCTTGAAAACAGGTTTATTATCATTCCAATAAGTTTCCAGATCAGCCACATATTTTTCAACCTGCAATTCATCGAAACTAACCTCTCCGGCTTCAAGCATTCTTTCACACATGCTCTTAGCTTTATTCAAGCCCTCAATCTGCGTTTGAATTGCTACAGTCTGCTTCTTAATAATTTCCTCCAATGACACCTTATCAGACATGATATTACGAATATCCTCAATGGAAATTTCCAATGTACGCAAATAAGCAATTTTTTTAATGTTTTCGACGTCACTTTCAGAATAATTTCTATATCCGTTTTTATCATTTCGTGTCGGTTCTATGAGATTTTCTTTTTCATAGAAACGAATGTTGGAACGCGTTAATCCTGTCTGTTCTTCGACTTCTTTTATCGTCATAACGCTTACCCCCTTGCTTAAGAAAACTATTTAATATCCTTTTTGTGCATGACCACACACAGCAGAACGATTTCTACAAAAAGGAATATCAGACCTACAATCACAGCCCTTATATATACCGCTTTTGCAGACGCCATTCCGAGCTGAAATATATTAGCATCTAACATGTACTGCCCTATATTAAAGTGAGAAAACCTCTCAACAAGTGCGTAAATAACATTCAAAATCTTAAATGATATCAAAAGCCCAATTACCATAGTGACGGTTGCGCTATTCGTCAGCATATAAAAGAGCAATAATAAGCAGCAGAAACTCCAATGCAAAACGAATTGCACGATTAGTAGTTTTATTATATCAAGAAAAGAAAAGGTAATAAACGTATTTCCAAAAATGACTGCTCCTGCGACGATAGTACAGGTTGAATATGCGAAGAAGTATAGTGCGCAAGCAACAGATGATACTATAATTTCTGGGAAAACCAGCAACTCACGCCGGGATAGCTGATTAGCAATATTTTTTATGAAACCATTCTTATACTTTGTACTTACAAATAGGATAACTGCTATCGCACATAATGTCATAAGAGTACCGCCATTTATCTGTGCTGCCAATAGTTCTCCCGCATTGGAATAAGACTGAATTGACGTATTCATACTAACCAGTACAACACTCAAAAATGCAAGTGCTGCAATCGCAAATAAAATTATCCATGTGGACACGGAACGAAATAAACGGTATAAATCCATTTTTATCATTTTAGTCATTGGATATCCCTCCCGTTAAACTTAAATAGTATTCTTCTAAATCTTCCGTCAACGCTGTTTTCAAAATCTGCTTTTTCAATTCTCCCTTGTCAATAATTCCGAAACTGGTAGCAATTTTAGATAATTCCCCTAAAATATGGCTAGATATTATGAATGTAATACCTTTTTCTTTATTTAACTTGATAATCATTTCTCGGATTTCAGCTATACCTTGCGGATCAAGTCCGTTAATGGGTTCGTCCAAAAGAACTAATTCCGGGTTTCCTACCAAAGCTAACGCAATACCTAACCTTTGTTTCATTCCAACAGAAAAATATTTGACTCTTTTCTTGTCAGCAGCCGGCAGCCCTACATCTGCCAAAAGCTCTGCAATATAGCCTTCACTGGAAATACCCATTGCTAAACATTTCAATTTAACATTATCTTTTGCGCTCATGTTCGGGTAAACTCCCGGATTTTCAATCAATATCCCCACACGATTTTGAGTATAAATTATATCATGGCTCTTTTGCCCGAATAAACTTATCTCTCCCTCTGTGGGCTTTGCCAGTCCACAAAGTAATCTTAATATCGTAGTTTTCCCGGCACCGTTTCTTCCAATCAGACCATAGATTTCTCCTTTATTAACTGATAGGTTTACGTTGCTTACGACCTTATGTTGTCTGTACTGTTTCGTGAGATTATGGGTTTGAACTAAGACCTCCATATCGTATCCTCCTGCTACAAAATCATCATTTCCCTTGAAATGTAAGGTATGAACAAGGTACACAGTCAAGTCCTTTTGCAAAATTTTTTTGATTAATTCCGAAATTTTTTAGTGTTGGCGGTCTATCCCTTGTTTTTGGTTCCCGCTTTTTCCCGTTATACTATACGATTACCCGCCTTTTCTGCAAAATAGTTAATGTAATTGTAGCCGATTGAACGAACTGTATCAACTGTGAAAATATGAATTTTTACAGCTCATATCAGGAGATTATGTCTCTTATTATAGGTGATTTCATATCGTTCTATCAGAAGCCACATCTCTGTAAAATAGAATGGAAATATTTTCAGAATACAAGGTGGTGAGCTTATGGATAAAAGGAACAATGATTTTGACTTCGATTTTACTCCGATAGGGCAGGCAATCAAGAAAGCCCGTAAATCCAAAGGGATGACAAGAGAGCAGCTTGCCCGCATCGTGGACTATGACCCAAGACACCTGCAGGCAATCGAAAATGAGGGTCAGTATTCCGGCATGGAGCTGTTCATTCAGCTTATCACGATGTTTGATATTTCGGTTGACGAATATATACATACGGGCAGCAAGGCAGAGAAAAGCTCCGTCCGCAGGCGTGTGGACACCCTGCTTGACGGACTGGACGACAGAGAGCTTTCTGTCATTGAAGCCACGATCAATGGCCTATGTAAGGCAAAAGAGCCAGAGGAATGACCTCTGGTTTTCTTTTGCCATTCTTTTAATAGGCAGAGATACCGTAACCGTAAATGACACTGCTGCCAATGGGATAGCTGTTCTGACGGACGGAGTCGCCGGAGTTTCCTTCTACGGTGTAAACCGTACCGTTTTCCACCTATTCCACAATGCCCACATGGTCAGTCACGCCATCGCCTTCCCAGTCGAAAAAGATGATATGACCTGCGGATGGCTCAAAGCTGCCATCCTGCCACTGACCTCTGTCCATAAACCACTGTGAGCCTAAGACGCAGCCTGCGAATTTCGGGATCACGCCCGTGTCGATATAGCCGCTTTCATTGGCACACCAAGATACAAAGCAGGCGCACCATTCCACCCGGCTTCCAAAACCGTACCATGACATTATATTACGTTGAATATCATCCCGTTCTGTAATATCCTGCGTCTGATTTCCTGTTGGTATTTCTCCCTTTGTCCCTTCTCTGTCTGGCTTCATACCACCTTCCGGCAATGCTCCATCCGGTAATTCCTCAGGTCTTTCGCCATGCATCATACCTGAGGCAAATCCGCCATTATTATTTGCCTCATATGGGAATGTAGTATCTGTAAGAAAATTATTTAAAGAATTCTCGATGACTTCTTTTATATAATCATAGTAGCTTCCCGCCTGATAAATACCTTCTTCAGATTCTGTCAACACTAAAACATTTCCATTTGCATCAGTTAATCCAAGCTCATTTATATATTGTGCAAAGGCTTCTGACATTTCGTCAGAAAGCTTTTGTATCTCTTCATCCAGACCGGTACGTGTTACACCAAGATTCCATTCATAAGCTTCATTTGCATAATCCAAATTCGTAATCGGGCACCAGCACATGGAGCCGGCTACAGCGTCGCTTACACCACTGACTGCCCCGATTGCTTCCAGATATGGTATATACAGTTCACTATCACCTGTTGCCCCGATTAATGCACTCTGTGCTCCGCCACCACTCATGCCAAAGGAGAAAATGCGATCCGTACTACCTGGAATACTTTCTTCGCTATAACGAATGTAACGTATTGCTGCCTTTAAATCTGTTACACCTGCCGGTGCACTTGCGTCCCTTCCTCTGCAGCCTGCACTTACATAGATTATTCCATCTTTTGTATAATTGGCGTTGCTAGCCACATAATCTGTCGGCGCTGCCATTGCCGAATATCCCGTAGTGTCTACAGGGATTACAATTGGTGCTGTTTCTGCATTGTAATTTCCTATTGTATTTTCTGTATTTACTTCACAGGTGTATGTTTCATCTGCATTTTCAACACCATTCATATATGCTCCGGGTACAAAAATACCCAATGTTTCATATTTCTCATCGGCAGGATTCTCACAATAGGAAATGCCTACTTGCCAGTACACATCATCTTCGGCATTATAGTTCCACTTTGTTGTTTCAATCTTTGCCAAAGAGCTTTCGATATTCTCCTTTGTTACTTCCTGTGGTGCTGCCTCTTGTGCCGGATCCTCTGTTGCTGGCGTTTTTGTACTTCCTTCTGTAATGCCACAGCCGGTTAGTACTAACGCTGCTGATAGCCTAAGCTTACTACGGTTCGATTAAATTGCATAATTATTATCCTTTCTTATTTTGATTTTATCATTATAAAAAAGAAATGTGGCATTTTTGTGAAAAACGGGAGTTTGACAAATACAATCGTGAAGAGAGTCGCTATTGGGAAAGTATCATCTGATGCTGAAACAAATTGGTGGGAAGGCTGCAGGTATCATTCTCGATTTCGCTGCCTGTTCGATCATCACGGAGGGGAATGCAGCTCAGTATTATCCTGACTATGCTTATAACCATCCGCTTTTCACACCAGACATGAAGATTTATAGTGATTCAACTATCCTGTCAAAAATGTGCAGACATATATGTCATAAGGGCGAGGGGTGTATAGGGGAGATGAATTATCGTCAGAAGGGATAAAAGAAGTGGCAGATGACAGAATCATAAAAATAAGCCCCCACGTTGATGACAGACCGGATGTACTGGAGTTGCATTTATGATTTGTTTGCAGTTTAAACAGTATTTTAATGATGAGGAAGATGTTGAGCTGGAAGTTGATTTATATAGACATTTTCGCATACCTATGTCATACTGTTTATACAATGATAATATTGTTTTTTAAGACAAATGAAAGGGGATTTTACAATGGAAGAAATTAGACGTCCTGACGATATGGTCAGGATAACGACACCGGAGCTTGCGCAGGCATTTATCGATGAACAGATTAAAAAAATCCGTGAGCAGGTGGGAGACAAAAAAGTGTTACTTGCACTTTCAGGTGGTGTAGATTCATCTGTAGTAGCAGCACTTTTGATTAAAGCAATTGGAGATCAGCTTACTAGCGTGCACGTAAATCATGGTCTTCTTCGTAAAGGAGAGCCAGAGCAGGTGATCGAAGTTTTCCGGAACCAGATGAAAGCAAACCTTGTCTATGTTGATGCAACAGATCGTTTCCTTGATAAATTAGCGGGAGTAACAGATCCGGAGACAAAGAGAATGATTATTGGGGGAGAGTTTATCGAAGTATTTGCAGAAGAAGCCCGTAAACTTGATGGAGTAGAGTTCCTTGCACAGGGAACAATCTGGCCGGACATTCTTGAGAGCGAAGAAGGAATCAAGGCACATCATAACGCAGGCGGACTCCCTGAGGATCTGGATTTTGAATTGGTTGAACCGATCAAGATACTTTTTAAGGATGAGGTTCGTGTCGTTGGAGAACAGCTTGGTCTTCCGCATGGTATGGTATATCGCCAGCCGTTCCCAGGTCCGGGGCTTGGTGTTCGTTGCCCTGGTGCAATCACCCGCGACAGACTGGAAGCAGTTCGTGAATCCGATGCAATTCTTCGCGAAGAGTTTGCAAAGAATGGTCTGGAAGGAAAAGTATGGCAGTATTTCACAGTAGTGCCGGACTTCAGATCTACAGGTGTAAAAGATGGAAAGAGAGCTTTTGAGTGGTCTGTCATCATCCGTGCAGTCAATACAAAAGATGCAATGACTGCAACTGTTGAGAACATTCCTTTTGATCTGATGTGCCATCTGGTAGAGCGAATCACACATGAGGTTCCTGGCGTAAACCGTGTACTCTATGATTTTACACCGAAGCCAACTGGAACGATTGAATTCGAATAGCGGACATAAGAGTCAACTTTCCTTTGTTTTCAAGGAAAATTGGCTCTTATTTAGAAAACAATCATAAAAGTTTTTTGATTTAGAAAAGGAATTACCAGATGGAATTGGCAAATCATTTTTTTTTGCAGGCAAAAAACAGAGGATATAATCAAAGACTTATTGACAATGTTGCCTTTGTGTATATTCTGGTGTCCGATCCGGTCAGCCATTGGAAAAATCAGGTTCAGGTTGATTCTTGTATCCAAAAAATCAAGCAGGTATCCGGTATGCTGACACAGGAGGCAAGAAAACAGCACGTAAATCTCCGGATCAAAGATTTTGTGCTGAAATCATCTTCAAATGATATTGTTTCTATAGAAACTGCGAAGGGATGGCATACCCGCATTATACAAAACATACATCGCGCCTCTTTGAGAGAACTTCAAAACGAAATCAAGAAATCTCAGAATTTTACAGAAGTTGCAGTTGTTTTTTTGTTTAACCGTGTGGACCGATGCTTTGCGCACCAGGTCGTGAATAATTTATATGACGATGAATTTGCTGTTGCCTATGCCGCTTGCTCCGCCAACGACATAGCTCATGAAATCCTTCATTTATTCGGCGCGGTTGATTTCTATTACATGGAACAGGTCCGGAAAGCGGCGGAAAAGCATTTGCAAGGAGGACTTATGATGGGAAATACTCGAGAAATAATCATTGATGATCTCAACATGTATCTGATCGGATGGCACCCAAAACTCTCGTGGCGCGCTACTGCATTTTTAAAGGAAGTTCAGACAGTTACACGTGCAGAATGGGAAGCTTCCCTAAAAACTAAAATCGTAGATGGGAATGGTCGAATAGTTTTTTCAAACGGTGACATTTATGAAGGTGCATTGACTCATGGACAGCCCAATGGGTATGGCACATATTATTTCAAAGATGGAAGCCGCTATATTGGCGATGTCAGATCAGGAAAATTACACGGACATGGTAAAATTATTTATGCCAATGGTGACCAGTATGAAGGAAGCCTGAAAGACTCCAAATTGGAAGGAAGAGGTGTTTTATCCAGAAAAAATGGCGACTATTACGTGGGAGAGTTTTTTGACAACACTTATAATGGATATGGTGAATATCACTATGCATTGGGAAAAATTAAGAAGGGGTACTGGAAAAATGGTAAGCTGATTTTATAATAGCTTACCATTTTTCATGTCATTCTCGATAAAATGAATTTTCTGTGTTTTATTAAAGGACTTAGAATTAAAAGAAATTTTATCAACAGAGCAGGGAGTTCCGGAGATTCGCGGGGAGTGATTGCAGAAAAAGAGGTAGAGGCGTATAATGCAAGCTGGTTGGAGAGATAATTACGAATGGTTGGTTCGGAATATGAACATGTTGGCAGAAAGATCAAAGGCTATTCATCATGGATAAATGTTATTATTAATTCAATGTTTATAGAAAATGCCAAAAGTAATCTAATAATATTAAAAAGAAAGGGGATTGAAATGAACGATAGAAGTATTTCTTTTGAAAAAATATCCAATGCTCGGGATATGGGTGGATTGCGTACAGTGCAGGGATGTCTCATTTCCTCAGGATTTTTGATTCGTTCCGCAAATCTGTCAAATGCAACGGAAGCAGACAGGAATGTTCTGCGGGAAAAATATCATCTTTCAAAAATCATCGATCTGCGGACAAAAATGGAACGAAATGCAATGCCGGATGTGCCCATTGCAGATGTTGATTATCTGCTGACAAATCGCGTGAATGAAGCCAAATCTGAAAGATACTATCAGATGATGCTCTCGGCCGACAGGACCGAAACGGAAGCGGAATCAATAAGGGACATTTTTCTCGCAAAGGAAGAGTATTTGAATGCAGCTTTTTCGGCCATGGATACGCAATATGAAAATGCCGGAGCTTTTCTGCGTGATGGGCTGAATATTCCCCAGAAGCTGATTGAACGATTCCAAAGTAGTGTGCTTTAAAGAAAGTAAACGGGATAGTCGTGAATCGGAGCGGTATCGACAACGCCGTTAGAATCATGCGTTGGTTCCGACTATTTTTATATTAAAAATAAATGGAATCAATAGGAACTGGTGGTTAACGATATATGTGAACAATGCATTACAATTTTGGATCGCCTGATGAAGATGTACTATGATCACAATCTTGCAGATTTTGAAATTGGATGGGGACAGCAGTTTTATGTGGAATATCTCTATGATCATCCCGGAGCTTCTGCTCAAGAGATGGTGGAGTGTATCCGAGTTGATAAAGGAACGTTGACAAAAGTTATTAAAAAGCTGACAGAAATTGGATATATTGAAGTCGTCCCAAGTGAGAGAGATAAGCGAATGAAACTTCTGTATTTAACGGAAAAGGCGATACCAGCTGCAAAACGAATCAAAGAGATACACAGTAATTTTTATAGTATTTTATGCTCAAATATTCAGTCATCGGATATTCAGCAGACAGAACGGACAATGGTACAGATGATGGAAAATATAAATCAAAGAATATGGCATAGAATGGAGGAATAAAATTGGAAAATATTGAGATTTCACCTATAAAAACACATTGCTTTTTGGGGATGGATACAGAAAGGAATGATGAAAATGTCAGCAAAACTAAATGATAAACAAAGACTTCTTATTTTTACTAATTTAGTGATTACAGGTGTTGCTACTTCAATGCTGGCAACAGCAATGACAACAGCACTTCCACCTGTTGTGGAATATTTTGGGATCAGTACAACAACAGGGCAGTGGATGACAAGTGGGTATTCATTGGCTATGGGAATTGTGATGCCCTTAACGGCATTTCTTGTCAAGAAAGTTCCAAACTAAAAAGTTGTATATTCTGGAATAATGTTTTTTATTGTTGGTGAATTTGCCTGTATCTTAGCTCCGGGATTCGGAATTATGATGGTCGGCAGGATTTTACAGGCAATGGGTAATGGAATACTTACAGCTATGGGACAGGTCATTATATTGTCTATGTACCCGGCGGAGAAAAAAGGAACAATGATGGGGTGGTATGGTCTTGCATCTACAGTGGCACCGATCATTGCACCAACAATAGCCGGAGTATTGGTAGATACCGTTGGTTGGAAATATATGGATTATCTGCCACGCTTCTTTTTAGTACTCATTTTAGTATTTTGATGAAAACGAAGAGGTATGGTGATATAATAATTAGAAGGCAATTTAACAGCAGCAGAAAAGGTATTATAACACATTTAGCAGTATTAAACGGGAGAGTAGAAACTGACAAACATCCGGGAAACGAGGGATACTATGGGAAACGAGGAAAAATTACTTACAACAGCAGATATTCAGAAACAAAAAAGTGAATGGCGGAAAAAGGGATGGTCGATTCCTGATTTACGAGGGGGAAAGCAGGTTTGGTACGAACTTGTAAAGAAACTTGTGGAATTGGTCAGAGCTGGCGAGGCATATGATTTGGATACAACTCCGGATGTTGGGAGTATGGTGGATGTACAGACATGGCGGATCTATGCTCCGTTTTTAAAAGGGGTTGGGCTTGTTCATAATCATGCAGGCAAGCTGATCTTGTCAGAGGAAGGACAGAAATTTGCTGCGGAACCGACACAAAGGAAATTAGCAGATTTAATACAAGACAGATTTCGTTTATTTGGAGAAATACTTGATATTATAAATGCAGAGCCGATAACTGTGGAAGAACTAGATAAAAAAATATGTAAGAAATATGGATTGAATTGGAACAATTTAAGCAATACCAGAAAAAGGATGGATTGGTTAGAAGTATTAGGACTCATACAGGCAGTAGGAAATCGTAAATGGGAAGTGACTGAGCAGGGAAAAGATGTGTTAAAAGAATGGTGTATCGTAAGTCCGGAAGTATTGGAGGCGGAAGACTCTGATATGGACGATGTAGAAATTACAGAACCCCCTGTAGAGATTGCTGCATTATTGCAGAAACTTAGTGAATCACCGGAATTGCATAAAAAGCGATGCACCTATAATATATGGGTTCCCAGCCCCAATCGAATAGAAAATCTTAGAATCATTATTCAGTTTGCTTTACATAAAGTTTCGAGAAAAGAGTTATTTGAATTCATAGAAAATCAATTCAAACTTAGAATAAGCAGTGCAGAATCAATGCTGCCATTTTTAAAGGCTTCTGGGTTGTTAGAGGAAGTGGGCAGAAATGTATACAGAGCGACAGCGGCGGCTCAAGCATGGATAGAAACAGGAAATGATTTGGATTTCGTTCGGATTCTTCATGCTCATATGCGGTTTGTAGGTGAAATTTTATTATATGCAGAGAATGATATTGCCCGCAATGATATCTATCTAAAAGGAAAGCTGTATGGGATGAATGGCGAGAAAACAAAATGGATCGTGGGGTTCTTGTTAGAAGCCGGATTATTGGAGGAGCCACAGTACCTTCATCTGAAAACAACAAAAATGGGGAAAAACTTTGTCACAACTTTGCCATTAGAAAAAGTTACAGAAGATGAAAAGGTTTTCGAACAAAAGGATAGGGAAATAGACCATTCATTTGATAAACCACTTAGTAAATTAGAAATCATAAGTGAGCGATTACGTAATTCAGCAACCAATCCAGCAGCAGAAGGGAAAATTCCGGGTTTTGCATTTGAAGAAGCTATTGCAGATATGTTTAGCTATATGGGGTTCAAGGCGGAACATATAGGAGGATCCGGTGATACAGATGTTGTCTTAAGATGGAAAGGAGAAGAGGGGAATACAGTAGTTGCCATTGTGGATGGAAAATCTAAGTCAAATGGACAGGTATCTCATGGGGATATTAGTGATATTGCTTTGGATACGCATAAAGAGAAAAATAATGCGGATTATGTTGTTGTAGTAGGTCCGGGATTTAGTGGTGATACCATTCGAAATTTTGCTATTAAGAAAGAGTATGCCCTGATTACGGATAAACAGTTGATCGAAATAGCGAATGCATCGGAAGAATTGGGGCTGAGCTTACATGAAATTTCTCTTATGTTTAAAACACTCAATGGATTTTCTCAGCTGGAAGAAATCATTTCATCAAGGCGACGGGAATTGGATATTATTTCAGAGATTATAAAACAATTTTGTAATGAACAAGAATTGTTGGGAAGTCTTTCTCCCAGAGATTTATTTTTGCTTCTGAGAAATTCTAACGTATCTCCATCTTTGGAAGAACTGATCAGTGGGTTTGAAATGCTTTCGGGGAATCAGATAGGGGTTTTGCAAAAAGTGAATAAGAATAATATTCCGGAGAATGCTCAGTATATTTTATGTAATGGAGAAAAAGCAATAAATCGGATGAGAGCAGTAGCATCTGCGATTGAAAAAGGATTGCAGTAAATGTATGTGGAGGACAGGCATGAATAGGATATTACTTCTTGAAGACGAAATCAATCTAAATAAGGGAATTACTTTAACATTACAGAAAGCTGGTTATCAAGTTATGTCTGCATTTTCACTTTCCGAGGCAGAAAGTTATCTGGAAGAAGAAAATTTTGCCCTTATTATCTGTGATATTACCCTGCCGGATGGAAGTGGTCTGGAACTGGGGAGAAAAGTTCGTGAGAGAAGTGATACCTGTTTTATGTATCTGACTGCGTTGGATTCGGAGATAGATATTGTTAATGGATATGATACGGGGGCAGATGATTATATAACCAAGCCATTTTCTCTGATGGTGCTGGTTTCGAAAGTAAATGCACTTATGAGGCGAATCGACCATAAAGAAGAATCTGGAAGTATTCTGATCTGCGGTGATCTGGAAGTGAACTGTCAGGAGATGAAAGTTCGAAAAGATGGCCGGGAAATTTCACTCAGTAAAAAAGAACTGCAGCTTTTGGTATATCTCTGGGAAAATACGGGACGGGTCGTATCGAAGGAAAATATACTGGAGCATATCTGGGATGTAGACGGACAATTTGTGGATGAAAATACAGTAACTGTCAATATCAGCAGACTGAAGAATAAACTGGGAACTGATGAGATTTCCAATGTGAGAGGATTAGGCTATATATGGACCGGAAAAGTAATCAAAAAGTAAGAAAATATCTCGGCATATATCTGGGATTTGCTGTGCTGTTTTCAGTATTTATGTATTTGCTGGCGAATTATGAGATGTCCATGCATCAGCAGCAGATGCTCACACTTATGGCAAATCATCCGGAACTGGAGGCAGAGATTCTGTCTGTATGGAAAAAACCTCAAAATCAATTTACGACAAATGTGATCCGGTCGGAGATCCTGGAGGATACTGCCCGGAGGATAGAAGAAACGTATGGATATGATCTGAGACATCCGGCAGATGGAACTGCATGGCGGATATTCTGGGCGGCAGGTATACTTACAGGTGTTCTTTTGGCAGGTGCAATGGGATATCGAGAATGGCGCGAAGAGGAAAAGCCTGCCGGTTCGGGAAAAAATCTTCAGGAGCTATATGAATCTCTGGAACGGTTTCGACAGGGCGATTTTGAGGCATTTCCGGATTATGACGGGTGTTCGGAAGAATGGATGAAACTGTGGGAAACAGTGCGGGAGCTGGGAATGTATTTTGCAGGACTGAAAGAACGGCTCAGAGAAGAAGAGAACAGCACAAAGGCATTGATTACTGATATTTCCCATCAGTTGAAGACCCCGCTGGCTTCTCTCAGAATGAGTTACGAACTTGCAGCGGGAAATCAGCTTACAGAAGTGGAAAAAGAAGAATTTCAGGCACAGGAAGAAAAGGAAATTGAAAAACTGGAACTTCTTCTGAATGAACTGGTCAATCTGTCACGGTTGGAAAATCATATGATTCAGATCAAACCTGTGAAGGCAAGTCTTAAAATGACGATTGCAGGTGCTGTCAGCCAGATTTATAGGAAAGCGAAAAGTAAAAATATCGAAATTCAGGTGGAAATGGATGAAGACCTAAAGATAAATCACGATGAGAAATGGACGGTGGAAGCCATTGCCAATGTACTGGATAATTCCGTGAAATATTCCGGGGAGAATACTACAGTGATTTTGCGTGTGGTGCCTTTGGTCAGGAATGTGGTGATAGAAATCGAGGATGAGGGCATCGGAATTAAAACTGAAGAATTTTCAAAGATCTATCAGAGATTTTACCGGGGAAAAGAAGCAGAACAAATGGTAAAAGAAGGTGCAGGTGTTGGATTGTATCTGACGAGAATGATACTGGAGCGCCAGGGAGGAACCATATCTGCAAAACGGAAAACAGAACAGGGAACAGTGTTTAAAATCACACTGCCGCGCTAGAGGGGAACCCTTACAAAACTGTTATGGTTTTTGTAAGGGTTTTGCAATGTCAGCCTGTTATGATGAAAGCAACAAAGAGAAGAAAAAATACAAAACATTGCGAAACAGTTTGGAATTGCAGAAGATCAAATCAATATTAATGAAGATTATTTGGGCGCCAATTATGTGGATCCTGTTATGTTGCCGGTGATTGTCGGGATTATGGCGATCATTATGCTGGCAGGAGTGATCACGATTTACAGCATCTATTATGTTTCCATGAATCAGAGAGTGCAGGAGTTTGGAAGATTGAAGGCAATCGGAGCTACGAAGCGCCAGATTCGCCAGATTGTACTAAGAGAAGGTCTTTGTGTTGCCGTATTTGCGATTCCGATGGGTTTGCTTATGGGTACGTTGGTTTCCAATCTGGTTCTGAAGACATTTGTCAGTTTTACTGCTGAAGATAATGAATATGTAAATGTTATAAAGGAAATCATGCACAGCGGCGAAGTGAACATCTGTTATTGGTGGGCATATCTTCTGGCAGCATCAGTGACTTTATGTGCTGTCTGTTTTTCTCTTTTGAAACCCATGCGTACAGCATCAAAGATCTCTGAGGTGGAGGCAATGCGTTCACAGGAGTCAAATGGAAAGCTAAAACGCAGAAAAAGAGGGTATGAGTATCTGACGATCGGACGTCTCACCTGCAGAATTCTTACGGACAATAAGAAAAAAAGTATAATTACCATTTTATCCATGGCAATTACAGGTGTATTTTTAATGGTGGTTGCTACTGTTTTGTCTTGTGCCAATCCCAAAGAAAGCGCAAACAGCTCAATTGTGGGCCAATATGAGATATTGCATATTATTGAAGAAAATAATAAGGAGCATCCGGAGCGATCCTGGGCCAGGATGCAAAAAGACAATCCGCTGAATAATTCTTTAAAACAGCAAATAGAAAGTCTAGAGGGAGTTGAGAGAGTAGATGTATTTACCAACATCAAAGTCACAGGCGGGTCATTTGAAGAGGGGGACTACAATGAAATCAATGGAGTGCCGGAAATATATGCGGACGAACTGGCAAAGGGAATATCCGAAGGGCAGGTAACCTATGAAGAATTAAAGTCCGGAAATAAAGTGATCATGGACAGGGCGCTGCAGTACTGGTATCCGGAACTGGATGTGGGGGATACACTGAAACTCACGGTTCATGACGGAGACAAAACTTATGAAAAAGAATTTGAAATCGCAGCAATCGGAGAATATGGAATCGGTTTGACAGGTTATGCATTTCTTATCATGGCAAAAGAAGCGGCAGATCAGCTGTGCGAAAACAATTCTTCCGGTTCTTTCCATGTGATCGCAGACAAAAACTATGATGAGAAATTGGAAAAATCCCTGAAAGAAATCGTGGATGCATCCGACAGACTTCAGATGCGGACCTGGAAAGAAGAATACGAACAATGGAAATCAGCAATGACAATAACCAGCGGGGCATGTTATGCATTTCTTGTGATTCTGTCACTTATCAGTGTGATGAATCTGATCAATACGATGATCAACAGCGTCCATGTGCGGAAGAAGGAACTTGGTATGATGCAGGCGATCGGAATGTCCGATTCACAGCTTTTAAAAATGCTGCAGCTGGAGGGGCTGTTCTATACACTGGGGACACTTCTGATATCGGTGGGAGCAGGAAGTATACTTGGATATCCGGTATTTCTGTACGCAAAGAAGAAAGGAATGTTTGAAATAACAACCTACCATTATCCGGTTGGGGCAGCTGTGATCATCTCTGTGGTATTGCTGCTCATTCAGATCGCACTGGCAGTGGGAATAACAAAATCCGTGCGGAAAGATACTTTAATTGAACGGATACGATTCAGTGAGTGAGTAGGAAAGTTTATGAAGATTGTTGCGGCAGCAGATGAGATGGGATATAGTATTATCAAATCTTAAAATAGGATTGGGAGAAGTGTTCTATGGAGAAAAAGAAATTGCGTATTTTGTTTATTGGAAACAGTCATACATATTTTAATGATATGCCACAAATGGTGGCCAGAAGATTTTTAGAGGAAGGATACGACTGTGAAGTGACTATGATTGCACATGGAGGTTGGTTTTTAGAACAGCATGTGAAGGAACCGGATGTGAGATTTAATATTCTTTACGGAAATTATGACTACGTGGTATTGCAGGAACATTCACATCCATTCGGACCCGAAGAAAAGTTCATGGATGCTGCCAGAGCTCTTAATAAATGGATTCGGGAAGCAGGCAGTAAGCCTGTAATATATATGACATGGGCTAAGAAAGAGGAAGAACATGAACAGGCACGTATGACAGCTGTTCATAAGAATGTGGCAAAGGACATCGATGCATTGATCGCTCCGGTTGGTGAAAACTGGTGGAGTTATATGAGCAGTTATCCAAATATGGAAATGTATTATGAAGACGGCGCACATGCTTCTGAAAGTGGATCTGATTTTGCAGCAAAATACATCTGGGATGCCATAGAAACGGATCTGCATAGAAGTGCAATGTGCAAATAAAGAAGATAGTCACAGGTTTATGAGAGAGGGATGGTATATGAGGACTTTATAGGTATCGGATTCGGATGAAACTTTGCTGCATAGTGATGAAAGAACCAGTGAAATTACGAATCATACCATCAATGATCTTGTGGATCGGGGCATGCTGTTTTCTTATGCCACCGCAAGGTCATTCCATACTGCTCATAAAGCGACCAAAGGATTGAATGCAAAAATTCCCTTGATGATCTATATTTGGACAGACATCAGATTTATCCGATTGTTTATGCGTTTATCGCTGGCCTGATTTTGCAAGTTTTTTTAACTTAAAGCACATATATAATTTGCATAAAATAATTGTTGCATTGGTATTGCACATGTGTTAAACTCTTTTCAAAGCATTACATTTCTAAACTTCTTTGCGACGATTGTCGTGTCTGGTATTCTATCATCTATTCAGAAATCTCAATGCTTGAATCCCAAAAACGAAAGCAGAGAGGTTTCCTCGATGGATAAGGAATCAGAAGCCTCCTGCACAAGAAAAGGAGGAGGTTTGAATATGACAACAACCGTAAAAGAACTGAAACCAATGAAAACGTACAAAGACAGAATGTTCAGGATGATCTTCAGTGAGAAAGAGAAGCTGCTGGAACTTTACAATGCAGTCAGCGGAAAAAACTACAAGAATCCAGAGCTTCTTACAATCAATACTCTCGAGAACGCAATCTACATGTCGATGAAGAATGATATCTCATTTCTTATTGATTTCCGTCTTTCCCTGTATGAACACCAGTCAACCTACAATCCGAACATACCGCTGAGATTTCTTCATTATTTATCAGATTTGTATGAAGCTATGGTCGATACGATAAAGCTGTACAGCAGCAGTTCTGTACAGATTCCACCGCCAAGGTTTATCGTGTTTTACAATGGTATTCAGGAAAGACCGGATTGTGAGACGATATGCCTTTCGGATCTGTATAGTGTAGAGGAAGAAACAGTCTCTATGGAACTGAAGGTGGTAGTGTTAAATATCAATGAAGGGCATAATAAAGAACTTATGGAAGCTTGCCGAACCTTATGGGAATATGTAGAATACGTACGGCGGGTAAGAATGTATCTGAAAGAGATGAGTATCGAAGCGGCGGTAGAGCGTGCCATAACAGAATGCATCGCAGAGGGTATCCTGAGAGATTTTTTGAGAAAGAATCGGGCGGAGGCGAAAGCAATGAGTATATATGAATATAGTGAAGAAGAACATATACGGATGGAAAGAGAGGTTGCTTTTAAAGCGGGAGTAGAGCAGGAGAAACTTAATACAGACAGGGAGAGAGAGCGAGCGGACACAGAGAAAGAACGAGCAGACACAGAAAAAAAGCGTGCTGACGATGCCATAAGCAAAGTGAAAGACATGGAAGCTGAGCTTAAGAAATTAAGAGAAAAAATAAAAAGGCATGAGGAGTAGCTTTCGATTGGAATAGAATTAAGAATTGTAAATAAGAGAATAAAAAATGTATAAAGTCTGCTTCACAGACTATGGCAGTGATTCCGGCAGTGCCTCAAAGTGGAAAGAGGCGCACCTGTTCGATTCAGATCATTTCGGACTGTGATGTGTGGAATGTTGTTTTTCCTTCGGAAATGTTCCGAAAAGAAAGAGAGAAAATCCGGATTGGTGAAAATCAATTTGACGGGCAGGGGATGCGATTGAAGATACGGGCACAGGAACTGACTGTAGATGGGAAAGTAAGTTTTGGTTCCCTTTCCCCACTGCGGTATGGTATTATGGGACCATTTACCATGGTACCGTTTTTGGAATGCCGACACAGTGTGTGGAGTATGAGACATTTGGTAAATGGAACAATACATGTCAATGACCAGGGATTTTGTTTTGAGAATGCAAGAGGTTACTGGGAAGGAGCAGCCTGCAAGGCAATGTATCGTTTTTGTAAAAAAGGAAACCCTATCTTTTATTTTGAAACAGACAAGGCATCTTTTGAATATGAATATGATTGACGGACGGGGGACACAAAAACTGTCCCCTGTCCACCAGATGCCTGTTTTGGTTCATCAATGCAAATTTCTGTAAAATGTAACCGCCTGATCGATTTCTTCTTTGTTCGGATGGTTTTTGGCAATACCGCCCACTAACTTAAAAAGTCCGTAAGTATGGAATCAGTATAGCCTTTTTTGTCGGCACCACAGGTATAGTTAAAAAAGACATCTTTATCTGCAGGAAGGTATTTTTCAGTAAATGACATGACCCTTTTATCAAATTTGGAGTAATAGAGAGTTGCTGTTTTTTCTTGAAATGTACACGCCTATCCTTTATAATTAATGGACATAAAAAGACAAAAGAAGGAGATAGTAATATGAAAAAGGAAGAAGTGTATTCAAGTCCTTACGAATTTGAAGGTCGTATTCCTTTGAAACAGGCAATTCCGATGGGACTTCAGCATGTGCTTGCCATGTTTGTGGGAAATCTGACACCGATTCTGATCATCAGCGGGGTATGTGGGATTGCGGCAGGTTCCGAACTGCAGATTACGCTATTGCAGAATGCAATGTTGATTGCCGGCATTGTTACTCTGGTACAGC
Source organism: bacterium (assembly GCA_004562915.1). Lineage (GTDB taxonomy): Bacteria > Bacillota > Clostridia > Lachnospirales > Lachnospiraceae > Oliverpabstia. The sequence continues at coordinate 41,841 of SFQZ01000031.1, read as the reverse complement.
TTTTTGCAATTGGACCCTGTGGAGGAAAAGTCCCGATTATTATGGGTACCAGTTCCGGATTTATCGGAGTTTGCAATTCCGTAGCAGGTGTTCTGGGTGGCGGTTTATTGTCGTATGGAGCGATTATGGGAGCATCCATCATAGGCGGGCTTTTTGAAGCCGTTCTTGGTTTTCTGATTAAGCCGCTGCGTAAGTTTTTCCCGCCGGTTGTTACGGGAACTGTCGTATTGTCCATTGGTCTGTCACTGATCAGTGTGGGAATCAGTTCTTTTGGAGGCGGAAGCAGCGCAAGCGATTATGGCTCCTGGGAAAATCTGTTTTTAGGCACGTTGGTTCTTGTTGTGATCCTGGTATTAAAACATTGCACAAAAGGAATTACATCTACAGCATCGATTCTGTTCGGTATCATTGTAGGATATATTGCTTCTATGATCATGGGACTTGTGTTGGATCCGACCGGTGTGACGGCAGAAGGTGTGGAATATACAAAAGCGTGGGTGCTGAACTGGGATAAAGTAGCAGTAGCTCCCTGGTTTGCAGTACCGAAGATTATGCCGGTAAAGATTGTATTTGATCTGCGGGCGATTCTGCCGATATTGATCATGTTTATTGTTACCGCTGTTGAGACGGTGGGCGATATTTCTGGAGTAATGGAAGGTGGTATGGCCAGAGAAGCGACAGACAAAGAGCTGTCAGGCGGAGTGATTTGCGACGGACTTGGTTCTTCTTTCGCAGCATTATTTGGAGTACTCCCCAATACTTCTTTTTCTCAGAATGTAGGTCTGGTAACTATGACAAAGGTTGTAAATCGGTTTGCACTGGCTGTTGGCGGTGTTTTCCTTATCATCTGTGGTCTGTTCCCGAAGGTTGGAGCATTGATTTCCATCATGCCTCAGTCGGTACTGGGCGGCGCGGCAGTTATGATGTTTTCCTCCATTGTTGTAAGTGGTATTCAGCTGATTACCAAAAATCCGATGACTGCCAGAAATATTTCCATTGTCTCGGTTGCCCTGGGACTTGGTTATGGAATCGGAGCAAATACAGCGATTCTGGCAGCACTTCCGCAGACGATTCAGTTGATTTTTGGCGGTTCAGGAATTGTTCCGGCAGCAGTTGTAGCGATTCTTTTAAATATCGTACTGCCTAAGGATGAAGCTGCAGAGTAAAAGTAGATATGAGAAAAAAGTGTTGGTGTTTTCACTGACACTTTTTTATATCATAGGAAAATGCGAAGCACTTTCCTATGATATAAAAACCCTCCGGGGGTGCACACTTTGTTATAAAGGAAAAATAGGGTATGATAAAGAAGGAAGAAAAAGTGGTGATTACGTTTTACACAACGACGGAAGCTATGGCTATGGAACAGGTGTGTAAAAAAGAAAATGCAGATGGACGTTTGATTCCTGTCCCCCGAACCATAACAGCAGGATGTGGACTGGCATGGTGTGGGAAACCGGAAAAGGAAAGGAAATTAAAAGAAATCATGCAGAAAAATGGGATTTCCTGGCAGGGTATCTACAAATGCATGGTTTGAAAACGATTGGTGAGAGAGTATGATTTATCTGGATAATGCGGCAACAACAATAAAAAAACCGGAAACAGTTGTGAAAGCAGTGACCAAAGCTTTGTGTATGCTGGGAAATTCAGGGCGGGGAGCTCATGGCTGCTCTCTCGATGCTTCCCGTGTGATATACGAAACAAGAAAAGTTCTTGCAGAATTCTTCCATGCGGAAAATCCCAGACAGATCGCATTTACGGCCAATGCCACAGAAAGTCTGAATATCGCGATCAAAGGGATTCTGAATTACGGGGATCATGTGATCACAACGGAACTGGAACACAATTCTGTTCTCCGACCTCTTTATGAAATGGAGGAAAAAGGGGTGGAGCTGACAATCATAAAAAGTGACAGCCAGGGAAGAATACGATATCAGGAGATAGAAGACAACTTAAGGAAAAATACGAGAGCTATTATCTGCACCCATGGGTCCAATCTCACAGGCAATCTGATCGATATTACGCAGATTGGTAAAATTGCCCAAGAACATGGAGTGTTATTTGTGGTGGATGCTTCCCAGACGGCAGGTGTATTTCCTGTTGATGTGTGCAAAATGAAGATTGATGTTTTGTGCTTTACCGGTCATAAAAGTCTTTTAGGCCCTCAGGGAACGGGAGGACTTTATGTAAGAGAAGGTGTTAATATAAGGCCCCTTTTGTCCGGCGGAAGCGGGGTACAAAGCTACAGAAAAAAACATCCGGAGGAGATGCCCACAGTTTTGGAAGCAGGGACTCTGAATGCTCATGGACTTGCCGGTCTTTGTGCCGCAGTAAACTATATTCGGGAGACGGGGATGGATGTCATACGCCGGAGAGAACAGGAACTGATGTGGGATTTTTATAATCAGGCCAGAATGATAGAAGGCATAAAAATATATGGCGATTTTTCTTCGGCAGAACGATGTCCGATTGTTTCCCTTAATATCAGAGATTATGATTCCGGGGATGTGAGCGACGCTTTGTTTACAGATTATGGGATTGCCGTCCGGTCGGGAGCCCATTGTGCACCGCTGATGCATCAGGCGTTGGGAACAGTGGAACAGGGGGCCGTGCGCTTCAGCTTTTCACATTATAACAGTCCGGATGAAGTGAAGCGTGCGGTCGATGCCTTGAGAGAATTGGCATTATAAAGAAAAAGGAGGATATAAAGAGTATGGAAAAAACAGTTGATGCAAGAGGAATGGCGTGTCCGCTTCCGGTAATCAATGCAAAGAAAGCAGCAGAAGAAATGCATGCGGGGGATATCCTGACTGTGATGGTAGATAATGAGATCGCTGTACAGAATCTTCAGAAATTTGCAAACCATAAAGGATATCAGGTATCCGGTGAAAAACTTGCGGAAAATGAATATGCGGTGAAAATGCAGATCGCTTCCGGGAAAATGCAGCCTGCACAGGTGGCAGATGAAAAAGAGGAGATCAGATGTACCCCGGATACAAAAAAGAAAGGTATGGTTGTAGTATTGTCCGCGAATGTGATGGGAACCGGAGAAGAAAAACTGGGAAAGGCTTTAATGAAAGCTTTCGTGTTTGCCCTGACCAGACAGGATGTGCTTCCTGAGACAATTCTCTGCTACAATACCGGTGCTTATCTGACCTGTGAGGGAGCGGATACGCTGGAAGATCTGAAAAGTCTGGAAGCAGAAGGAGTTAATATTATGACCTGCGGAACTTGTCTTGATTTTTATGGAATAAAAGAAAAACTTGCGGTTGGTTCCGTGACAAATATGTATGAAATTGTAGAAACGATGGAAAATGCCGGAAAACTGATTCGACCATAGAGGATTACAAATGGAAACAGACGTAAAATTAACAAAACTTGCAAAATGTGCCGGATGCGGTGCCAAGGTCGGAGCAGGTACCCTGGTGCATTTGCTGGAAGGAATGAAAACCCATCAGGATGAAAGACTGATCGTCGGGTATGATAAAAGTGATGATGCCAGTGTTTTTGTGATCGATGAAAATACAGCGCTGATCCAGACAACGGATTTTTTTCCACCCATTGTGGATGATCCGTATCTTTATGGAAAAATAGCGGCCACCAATGCGTTTAGTGATGTTTATGCTATGGGTGGGGAACCGAAGCTGGCATTAAATGTTATGTGTATATCAGAAAAAATGAATCAGGATACGATTCAGCAGATTTTAAGAGGCGGATATGATGCGGCGTATGAAGCAGGTGCGATCATCACCGGAGGACATACCATACAGGGAGCGGAACCAATCTACGGACTGGCGGTAAGTGGGTTTGTTCATCCGGAAAAAGTCTGGACAAACAGTAACGCAAAGCCCGGAGATGCTTTGATCCTTACAAAACCTCTGGGTGTGGGGATCCTGACTACAGGGATCAAAGCAGATATGGTGGAACCAAAGGTGAGAGAACGGGTCTATCAACAGATGGCAACTTTGAATAAAGATGCCAGAAATGTCCTGGTAAACTATCCGGTACACAGCTGTACGGATGTCACTGGCTTTTCACTGCTGGGTCATGGATTTGAGATGGCACAGGGAAGTGGATGTACCCTTCATTTTCAGGTAGATGCGGTTCCTTATCATGAAGAAGCTTATGAACTGGCCTCTATGGGACTGGTTCCGGTGGGTGCCTATCGGAATCGGGATTATGCGGAAAGCTCGGTTAAAGTGTGCAGTGATATCAGCTGTGCAATGCAGGATATTCTTTATGATCCCCAGACAAGCGGAGGATTCCTGGCGGCGCTTCCAAGAAAAGAAGCACAGGCATGTCTGTCAGAACTTCGAGAATACTTCCCGCAGGCTGCAATTGTGGGATATGTGACAGAAAAGGAGGATTTCTGGATTTGTCTGGAATAAAAAATATGGAAAATCTGGTCATTGTAAGAGGCGGCGGGGATATTGCCACAGGAACGATTGATCGGTTATATCAGTGTGGGTTTAAAGTGCTTGTGCTTGAAGCCGCTGCTCCCTCAGCTATAAGGAGAAATGTGGCATTTTCGGAGGCGGTTTATCAGGGAGAGCAGCGAGTGGAAGATGTGACTTGCTTTCTGGCAGAAAATATTGAAGATGCTGTTATTATGTTAAATGAGGGAAAACTGGTGATGTTGGTGGACCCTGAGGGTGCAAGTATCAGGCATTTGAAGCCGATGGCAGTTGTAGATGCCATTCTTGCAAAGAAAAATCTTGGTACAAATAAAGGCATGGCAGATATCACAGTAGCATTGGGTCCGGGATTTGAAGCCGGAAAAGATGTAGATGTGGTGATCGAGACCATGCGCGGACATTCTCTGGGAAGAGTGATCTATCAGGGAACAGCAATTAAAAATACAGGGATTCCCGGGGTGATCGGCGGATATGCCAAAGAGCGGGTGATTCATAGTCCGGCAGAGGGAAAACTAAAAAATGAAAAAAAAATTACCGATATTGTGAAACAGGGTGATATCATAGCAAGGATTGAGACTGGGGAGGAAAGTATCCCTGTAAAAGCAACGATTGACGGTCTGCTTCGTGGACTGATCCGGGATGGCTATCCTGTGACAAGGGGATTTAAAATTGCAGATATTGATCCGAGGATAGATGAGTATGATAATTGTTTTACAATCTCGGATAAAGCCAGATGCATCGCCGGAGGTGTATTGGAAGCAATTTTACACCTGTATTTGAAAAAAGGAAGAAAGAATGATTAGGGCATTTGTAGGAGCGGGCGGAAAGACCACATGGATCAGACAATATGCGGAACAATATTTAACCCAGGGAAAAAAGGTTTTTGTGACGACCTCGACGCATATGTATGTGGAAAATGATACACTTTTGACGGATGATGCGGATGAGATTATCCGGCATCTGGAGAGCAGGCATTTTGTGATGGCGGGAATCAGAGAAGGAGGAAAAATCAGAGCGTTATCCCCAAGTACGTATGAAAAAGTGTGTCGATATGCTGACGAGGTGCTGATTGAAGCAGATGGTTCCAGGCATTTGCCGCTGAAATATCCAAATGCAGAGGAACCGGTGATCTATGATAATGTAGACGAAATCATTATTGTCTGCGGCATGCATGCTCTTCATAAAAAGGCGGCGGAAGCAATCCATCGTTTTGAGTTGGCAAAGAAATGCCTGAAGATAGGCGATAACATAAAAATAGAGCCCATACACATACAAACATTGATTAGGAAAGGATACGTGGAATCATTGAAAGAAAAATATCCAGAGAAAAATATTACAATAAAACCAAACGGCTGTCATTCCCTGTATCAGCGGGCGGTGGCGGGTCTTCTGGAAGCGGAAATGGATGTTTCGCTTATCAAAGAAGAATGGTTTTGCGTTCAGCCGGAGCTGGTAATCTGTGGGGCCGGTCATATTTCCAGTGACCTGGTAAAAATGGCATCCTGCCTGGATTTTCATATTAGGGTAATTGATGACCGGGAAGAATTTGCCAGTCGGGAAAGATTTCCGCTGGCAGATGAGGTGATCTGTGATTCGTTTGATCATCTGGAAAAGTATCTGGAACCGGATGCGTATTACGTGGTAGTTACCCGCGGTCATAAAGATGATTTTACATGTGCGAAAACTATTTTAACGCAATCTTATCAGTATCTTGGTATGATCGGAAGCAAAATGAAAGTGAAAAAGACATTTGAAAAGCTGCGTCAGGAAGGGGTATCGGAAAATCAGATTCAAACGATCCATGCACCGATCGGACTGGATATTAAGGCAGTCACTCCTGCGGAGATAGCGGTCAGTATTCTTGCTCAAATTATACTGGAAAAGAACAGCACGCATACCGCATCGGTCTCGAAGGAACTTCTGAATGTGCAGGAGCATGGGATTTTGTGCATTATCATTGAGAAAACAGGTTCCGCACCGCGAGGGGTGGGGAGTATGATGTTTGTAAATGATAAAACCGTGATTGATACCATTGGCGGCGGTGCGGTGGAATTTGCCGCAATCGGAGAGGCGAGGAAGATTTCAAAGGCAATGATCAGGGAATATCAGCTAAACACTGAAAAAAGCAGAGAACTGGGAATGATATGTGGAGGAAGTAATAAAGTACTCTTTATTCCGATTTAGAAAAAATGATACAAAGCAGTGGTTCTGCAAACTGCGGCGGATGAAATTGTAAAATGAGGAACAGATATATGTCAGATATGGGAAAAATCAAGACTGAATGTGTGAAAGAGAAAAAAATATTTGTTTCCGATAATAAGAAAAAGATTGGCTGCGTGATTATGGCATCGGGAATGGCAAAAAGATTCGGACGTAACAAACTGCTGGCAGAGTTCCAGGGAAAAACCATGATTCAGAGAGTCCTGGATATCACGGGAGAAGACCTTTTTGCCGGGCGTGTGGTGGTTACAAGAAGCGAAGAAGTAAGAGAAATATGCAGACAGCAGAATGTGGATGTGATTTTCCATACATTGCCGAATCGTAATGATACGATACATCTCGGATTGGATGTAATGAAAGAAATGGATGGCTGTCTGTTTTGCCCTTGTGATCAGCCACTTTTAAAGAAAGAAAGCCTGATGCGAATGATTGATCAGTTTGAAAAAAAGGGGAAAGGAATATACAGGCTTTCCTATGAAGAAAAGCAGGGAGCGCCGATTCTGTTTGGAAAAGAATATTTTCAGGAACTTCTGGCACTTCCCTCCAAATGCGGTGGTTCTTATCTGGTGAAAAAATATCCGGATCAACTGGAAAATGTATCTGCTTCAGATGAAATAGAATTGTTTGATATTGATACACCGGAGGAATATGAATCGATGATACACAAATACAGATAATACCTATGGCTTTTTGAGAAATTCTTTATTATAATGAAATAAATATGACGCAAAACGTGAAATATGTGAAGGAGAGTTGCTGTGTTTACAATGAAAAATTATGTGCAGGCGTCAAGTTTGGAAGAGGCCTACGCTTTGCGGAAAAAAAGCAAAAAGAATGTTATTCTGGGCGGAAATCTCTGGATGAAAATGGGATCTCGCAATATTATGACAGGTATTGATTTGTGCAGCCTTTCACTGGACAAGGTGGAGGAGAATGAAAAAGAATATAAAATCGGATGTATGTGTACTCTCCGTGATTTGGAAGTGAATGAATCTCTGCAAAAAGAATTCAACGGAAGTTTTAAAGAGGCACTGAGACATATTGTGGGTGTACAGTTTCGGAATACCGCTACAGTAGGCGGCAGTGTATTTCCAAGATTCGGTTTCTCGGATGTACTGACAATTCTGGCAGCACTGGATACGGGTATTGAACTGTATCATGCCGGTCTTATCCCGATAAAAGAATTTATTGACAGGAAGCTTGATGATGATATTTTAGTGAATGTAGTGATCAGAAAGGACGGAAGAAAAGTTTCTTACCAGTCTCATCGAATGACAGAGACGGATTTTGCCGTTCTTACCTGTGCGGTTTCCTGCAAAGGCGGAAAGTATACAGTTGTATTGGGAGCGACGCCGCATCGGGCACAGCTTGTTGATTATGTGGAACTGGCTGATCCGAATGATGAGAAACAGCTGGAGGCATTTCTTGATGCGATAGTGGAGCAGGTAAGATTTGGAACTAACATGAGAGGAAGCGCCGAATACAGAAAAGCGGTAGCAAAGGTTTTAATAAAAAGAGCTATCGCAGAAATCAGTGAATAGCAGAGGTGACGCATATGAAAATACAGGTATTGTTAAATGGGAAAAAAGTAGAAGCGGATATTAATCCCAATATGATGCTTCTGGATTTTGTGCGCACACAGGGGATGAAGAGTGTGAAAAGAGGATGTGATACAGGAAATTGTGGTTTATGTACGGTATGGCTGGATGATAAGCCGGTACTTTCCTGCTCCACCCTTGCGGCAAGAGCAAATGGCAGAAAAATAACTACACTGGAGGGTGTTCAAAAAGAGGCGGAGGAGTTTTCTGTATTTCTGGCAAAAGAAGGTGCTGATCAGTGCGGATTTTGCAGTCCGGGATTTATCATGGCAGTACTTGCATTGAAAAGAGAGAATCCAAATCCTACAGCACAGGAGATGAAAGAATATCTGGCGGGCAATCTTTGTCGTTGTACCGGATACCAGTCTCAGTACAGAGCTTTGGTAAAATATTTTGGCATCGAGGAGGAAATCTAGTATGGATAAAATGAAACACAGATACGTGGGGCAGCCGATCATGAAAAAAGACGCAAAAGCTCTCCTTTCCGGTAAGCCTGTCTATACAGACGATCTGGTGCCTGAAAATACACTTACGGTGAAATTAAAAAGAAGTCCTCATGCATTTGCAAAAATTAAGAGTATTGATGTCTCAAAAGCTATGCTTGTGCCCGGGATTGAAACAGTTCTGACATACAAAGATGTGCCGAAGAACCGTTTTACTCTGGCTGGACAGACATTTCCGGAGCCAAGTCCCTATGACCGTCTGATTCTTGACGAATATGTACGTTTTGTGGGAGATCCGGTTGCGATCATAGCCGGAAAGGATGAAGAATGTTGTTTGAAAGCTATGAAACTTGTCAAAGTAGAGTATGAAGTATTAGAGCCGATTCTTGATCTGAAACAATCCCTGGATAATCCGATTCTCATTCATCCGGAAGAGAATTATGTAGCACATGATGGTCAGGGTACGGATCAGAAGAGAAATCTTTGTGCCTCTTATGACGAGAGTGAAGGAGATGTGGAAAGTGTATTGGCATCCTGTGAGTATATTGTGGATGAACATTATCGCATCAAAGCTGTGAATCAGGCGATGATGGAACCATTTACGGCATATACTTCCATGGATCTTTATGGGCGGCTTCTGGTACAGAGTGCAACACAGATTCCTTTCCATGTAAGGAGAATAGTTTCTCATGCTCTGAATATTTCCAAATCGCAGGTAAGAGTCGTAAAACCGAGGATCGGCGGTGGTTTTGGTGCGAAGCAGACAGCAGTTTGTGAAGTATATCCGGCTATTGTTACTTATCTGACCGGAAAACCGGCTCATCTGACATATACAAGAGAGGAGTGTTTTATCAGCGGCTCACCTCGTCATGAGATGGAAGTGCATATTCGGATCGGTGCTGATAAAAACGGAAAATTTAAGGCGGTTGATCTGTATACGTTGTCAAATACCGGAGCTTACGGAGAACATGGACCGACAACAGTAGCGCTTTCCGGAACAAAATTGCTTATGATGTGGTTTATACCAATCGATTATCAGCAGGTGCATACCGCGGATATGGTGCTACACAGGGGATTTTTGCTCTTGAGTCAGCGGTCAATGAGCTTGCCCATAAAATGCATATGGATCCAACTGTGCTCCGTGAAATGAATATGGTGCATGAAGGAAACAAATTCACACATTATTATGGAGAAACGGCTACTTCGTGTGCCCTGGATCGTTGTGTGGAAAAAGTGAAGGAAATGATCGATTGGGATAAAAAATATCCTTGCTATAAAGTTGCTCCGAATAAAGTAAGAGCTGTCGGAATGGCTATGGCAATGCAGGGTTCCGGGATCAGTAAGTGTGATGTAGGAACGGTGCAGCTTCGGTTAAATGATGATGGCTTTTATACCTTGATGCTGGGATGTTCTGATATGGGAACCGGATGTGATACGATACTTTCCCAGATGGCAGCAGACTGTATGGGCTGTGATCTTGATAAAATTGTTGTGTATGGTGTGGATACGGACCAGTCTCCCTATGACAGTGGTTCCTACGCTTCCAGCACAACCTATGTTACGGGAATGGCAGTTGTAAAAACCTGTGAGATTATGACGAAAAAAATCATGAAAGCTGCCAGTGAGATTCTTGGTATTCCGAAAGATAGTCTGACTTTTGACGGAGAACGAATATTTTCTATAGAAGATGAGAATGTTGGAATTACTCTTGCTGATCTGGTGACAAGATTACAGGCAGGTACCGGTGAAATCCTCTATGCGCAGGCATCTCATACATCACCGGTGTCTCCGCCGCCGTTCATGGCAGGAGCAGCAGAGGTGGAGATCGATCTGGAGACTGGTAAAGTTACTCCGATTGATTATGTGGCCTGTGTGGACTGCGGAACTGTAGTTAACGCAAATCTTGCCAGAGTGCAGACAGAAGGCGGACTCGTACAGGGAATCGGCATGGCATTGTATGAAGATGTCCTGTATACGGAAAAAGGAAATATGATTAACCGCAATTTTATGCAGTATAAGATACCTACCCGTATCGACATGGGGCAGATTCGTGTGGAGTTTGAAGAAAGTTTTGAACCTTCAGGACCATTTGGCGCAAAATCCATTGGTGAGGTTGTTATCAACACACCGGCACCTGCCATTGCAGAGGCGGTGTATAATGGAACAGGTCTTCGTTTCCGGACCATGCCGATTACGGCTGAGAAAGTTTTTATGGGTTTGAAAAACAAATAATACGTGAAAAGAATTGGCATACGATAGGAGAAAATATTATGAATTTTTTAGAGAAACGCATACAGAAAGACGGAATCGTAAAAGAAGGAAATGTTCTGAAAGTTGACAGCTTTCTGAATCACCAGATGGATATTAAACTTTTCAGGCAGATGGGAGAAGAATGGAAACGGCGTTTTGCGGATGCGAATATCAATAAGATATTAACGATTGAAGCTTCCGGTATCGGGATTGCCTGTATCGCAGCTGAATACTTCAATGCCCCGGTTGTTTTTGCCAAGAAGTCAAAAAGTATTAATATAGAAGGAGATATGTATATCGCGGAAGTTGAATCCTTTACACATAAGTGTAAAAATCAGGTGATTGTTTCCAAGAAATTTCTGACTCCGGAGGATCATGTTTTGATTATTGATGATTTTCTGGCTAACGGATGTGCCCTGCAGGGATTGATTTCCATTGTGGCACAGGCGGGAGCCACCCTGGAGGGTATCGGTATTGCCGTTGAAAAAGGATTTCAGCAGGGCGGCCGGGTAATTCGGAATCTGGGATATCATCTGGAATCTCTTGCTATCGTAGAAAGCATGGATGCCGAAACAGGAGATATTATGTTCAGAGAACAATAGGACAGGACAAGGGTCTGTCCCCTGTCCTGCTGCTCAAGAGTGAAAAAATGACAGCGGAAAATCGTATTTATATCGCAATAGATCTCAAATCCTTTTATGCTTCCGTAGAATGCGTAGAACGGGGACTGGAGCAAAAGCGTACACTTATCCACAGCCGGTATTGATTATTGCAAGTTATGATGAAAATGGAAATGCAGATGCCATGAATGCTGCATGGGGCGGTATCAGCGATGATAAGGAAATTCAGTGTGGATGAGAGCGCAATGACAGATGGAAAAGTGGATATTACAAAAGTGGCACCAATTACCTTTGATCCTTTTAGTAATGCTTATCATGTAATTGGTGAAAAGGTAGGAAATGCTTTTCGTGACGGAGTAAAATTGAAATAAAGAAGAACAATACGAAGAGCCGTTCGAAACTGCAGTCAGCAGTTGAACGGCTCTCGATTTTTACTTGGGATTATTAATTTTTATTATGCATTAGCTTTCTTGCAGTCTTGTTTTTCAATCAGTTTCTTGATACCCTGAATGGCAACGATAACACCGAGGATCAGAAGTAGTACAGCGAAGACCAGCTGCAGAGTGTTTCCAAGACTCAGACCTGTTGTCATAAATGCTTTGGAAAGTTTAATAATTGTCATGGACAATGCAGTAAAGGTAACGGCCATCATGAATGTCATAGGAATCCACAGCATACATCCCTGACGTTTGGTCTTTTTCAGGAATACTGCACAGGCAACCAGAGCCAGTACAGACAGCAGCTGGTTTGCAGAACCGAACAGCGGCCAAATTTCCGCATATCCTACTTTAGCCAGCAGATAAGCCAGTACAAGAGTAATAACAGTAGCAAAATATTTGTTGGTTACTACTTTTAAGAATGGGCTCATATTATTTTCATCAACAGAATCGTCCATGAAAAATTCCTGGAAAGAAAGGCGGCCTACACGTGCAACAGAGTCCAGAGAAGTCAGGGCAAATGCAGAAACAGCCAGGTTGATCAGAGTAAATACCAGGGTATGAGGCAGGCCAAGTACGGTAAGGAAATTAGCAATTGCGCCTGCAAAAATCTGAGGCTGGGTTGTAAGACCCTGAGCAGCAGCTTCACCTTCAGCGAAAGAAGCAACTGCGATCAGTGCAATGATTGCAAGCATACTTTCCATTAACATGGCACCGAAAGATACCGGAAGCATACTCTTTTCATTTTTTACCTGTTTGGAAGCAGTACCGGAGGATACCAGTGAATGGAAACCGGAAACAGCCCCGCAGGCGATGGTTACAAAAAGAATCGGGAACAGGTACTGTCCGTTTACATTAAAACCGTTAAACGCGTTCAGGTTACAGGAAGGATTTGCCACAAACACACCAATAACAGCGCTGACGATCATAAAAATCAGTAAGTAGCTGTTCAGATAATCACGGGGCTGAAGCAGAGCCCATACCGGAACGACACAGGCAATCAGTACATAAGCAAAGATAATGATATGCCAGGTTTCGCGGGAAAGAAACATCGGGCAATTAAGACCAATAGCAACGGCAACTACCAGCATAACGATGGCGATTGCAGTATTAATCCATTTGTTAAGTTTTCCATATTTCAGTATCATACCCAGAACAATGGCTTCCAGAATGAACAGCATGGAAGTTGTTGCAACGGAACCGTTTGCTGCGATTGTGCTGACTACACCGGCATCATCAGTGGCAAAACCGTTGAAAGTACCGGCTACAACGTCTGCAAATGCAGCGATAACCAGGATACAGAACAGCCAGCAGAATAATAGAAACAGTTTCTTTCCAAGTTTACCTATGTACTCTTCAATGATATATCCGATGGTACGTCCTTTATTTTTTACGGATGCATACATAGCTGCAAAATCCTGAACGGCTCCAAAGAATACACCGCCTATCAGAATCCATAACATAACAGGAAGCCATCCAAACATGGCAGCCTGAATAGGTCCGTTAATAGGACCGGCCCCTGCAATTGATGCAAACTGATGACCGAATACTACGTTAGTATCAGCAGGTACATAATCAACGCCGTCTTCCATCTCATAGGCAGGAGTTTTGGCATTGGGGTCGATTCCCCATTTGTTTTGCAGATAACGCCCGTACAGAAGGTAAGCTCCTCCAAGTACAACGAGGGCAATTATCATCATTAAAATTCCACTCATTCTCTTTCTTCCTCTCTCTTTTGATAATTTATATATAAAAAACGCCTTTGCTGTCCATATGGACTGCAAAGGCGGAATTTTCCGTGGTACCACTTCGCTTGCTGCATATAATATGCAACCACTTAACACCGTCAAATATAACGGTTTCTTCTGTAACGTGAAGAAGACGTCCTTGTCTACTTACATTTCTGTGTTCAAAAGGATGCTCCGGGGTGATGGTACAAAAAGACTTTCTGCCGCTTTTCACCGCCTGACGGCTCTCTGTAATCAAGTTGCTTTCTGCTTTGTGTCCCCTTCATGGCATGTCTATTATGAAGAATAATTATTTTTTACAACATATTTCAAAAAAAATCAAGTTAATTTTCTCTATATTTTAAAGTGATTTTGCACTTATTTTCGTATATTCTGTCAATTAATAGTAAATTTATGGGGCGATTCACGAAAATATCGATATAGTACCTTCCCAAATTAACAGTATTGACGGAAATTATTGATTCCCAAGCTGCCAGAAGGCCACAGCACTGGCGGCTGCAACATTCAGAGAATCTACTCCGTGTGACATAGGGATGCGCACGGTATAGTCGCAGTCTGCGATTGTGTTATCAGACAGTCCGTCTCCTTCCGTCCCCAGTATGACAGCCAGTTTTTCTTCTTTTTGCAGGCATGGATCATCGATGCTGACAGAATTATCACACAGTGCCATGGCAGCCATTTTAAATCCCATGTTCCGAAGCTTCCGGATATCTGAATGAGGCCAGCCATCAGTCTGATTGCCCAAATAGGTCCATGGAATCTGGAAAACGGTACCCATACTGACCCTGATGGAACGACGATAAAGTGGGTTGCTGCATGCGGGAGTGAGAAGTACGGCATCCATATTCAAAGCGGCTGCAGAACGAAAAATCGCACCGATATTGGTGGGATTCATGACATTTTCCAGTATGGCGATTCGGCGAGTGCCGGCGCATACTTCTTCAACGGATGGAAGAGGAGGACGCCGCATGGCACATAATGCACCCCGGGTGAGCTGAAATCCGGTAAGCTGAGTTAATATTTCAAAATCAGAGGTATAGACGGGGATCTCTTTACATCGGGCAATGATATCTTTTGCCTGACCATCAAGATGTTTGCGCTCTAATAACAGAGAAACAGGCTCATATCCTGCATCAAGGGCGCGTTCGATTACTTTGGGACTTTCGGCTATGAAAAGTCCTTTTTCTGGATCGTGGCGATTGATCAGTTGGTTTTCCGTAAGTCGGGCATAAACATCCAATTCGGGTGCCAAAAAATCGGTAATTTCTATAATATTTGACATGAAAATCTCCTTGAAAATGTAGAATTATACAAACAGTATACGAATATTTTGGTGAAAAATCAACAAAATCCAATTGAATAAACAGAAAGAAAGTAATATAATTAACACAAATGGGGCATTGACGACATATTATCAGAAAACTGTTGAGTGGAGGTGAAGCTATATGATTTATGTTGTTGTGATTGCTGCGGTACTGGCATTAAGTTTTGCTGCTTTTAATTATATGACAGTAAAAAAGATGCCGGAAGGAACGGAAAAAATGCAGGAAATTGCGGGAGCTATTCGAATCGGGGCAAATGCCTTTATCAATTATGAGTACAGAATTCTGTATACAGTGGTGGCTGTGGTGGCCGTGATATTGACCATAGTTACTACCTGGCATGCAGCAGTAGCCCTGATCATTGGTTCCGTTATGTCCGGCTGTGCCGGTTTTGCAGGCATGAAAATAGCTACTTATTCTAATGTCCGTGTGGCGAACAGAGCAAGAGAGACGGAAAATATCGGTGAAACTGTCAAAGTTGCATTTCGGGGCGGCTCGGTTATGGGGCTTTGTGTAGGTGGTTTTGCTCTTCTGGGAATTTTCATCGTTTATATGGTGTTTGGAATCGGGATGGGACAGATTTATATTACGGAAGCGTCTTACAACAATATGTTGGGTCTGAGTTTCTGTCCGTTTACCATGACACTTTCCGGATATGCACTTGGCTGTTCCATGGTTGCCATGTTTAATCGTGTGGGCGGCGGTATTTATACAAAGGCAGCCGATATGGGTGCAGATCTTGTGGGAAAAACGGAAGTACATATTCCGGAGGATGATCCAAGAAATCCTGCAACGATCGCAGACAATGTAGGAGATAATGTAGGAGATGTTGCCGGTCTTGGTTCGGATTTGCTGGAAAGCTTTGTAGGCGCAGTGTCATCAGGAATTATACTGGCTTATCATATGTTTTCCAGGTCACTGGCAGAAGGAACCGGAATGAGTGGTGAACTTTTGCAGACATTGATTCTGTTTCCGCTGGTATTTGTATCCATTGGGCTGATTGCCGCCTGTCTGGGAATTGCCGGTCTTCTATTTAAAAAGCATATGTCGGATGATCCGCATAAAGATCTGGATGGTTCTACCTATTTTGCAGCAGGAATGACGATTATTCTTGGGGCTTTGGTTTCTTATTTTATGTTTCGGGGATATGACGGTGGATCTCTCAAAGAGATTCTTGGCTTCCGGTGTGGATGGGGTTCTGCATGGATTGCGGCTGCGGTTGGAGTTGTTGCGGGAGTCGTAATTGGAATGTTGGCAGAAGTATATACCTCTGCCGATTATAAACCTACGCAGAATCTGGCGCACACTTCACTGGAGGGAGCTGCGTTGACGATCACGCAGGGTATGGCGCTTGGTATGAAATCCTGTATGGCACCTTGTCTGGTTCTTGGTGCGGGGATTATCGTTTCCTATCAGGCGGCTGGCATGTATGGAGTGTCTATGGCTGCCATGGGTATGCTGTCCTTTGTGACGGCTACGGTTTCCGTTGATACCTATGGTCCTATATCCGATAATGCCGGCGGTATTGCGGAAATGTCTCAGCTGGATCCGAAGGTGCGTGAGATTACAGATACATTGGACTCTGTAGGAAATACAACAGCAGCCATCGGAAAAGGATTTGCCATTGGGTCAGGAGCTCTGGCAGCACTTGCTCTGATGATATCTTATCTGTATTCATACAATGATTTTGATACGGAGCTGATCTTAAATCTTATGGAGCCGATGACCCTGACGGGAGCGATCGTAGGTGGAGCGTTGCCATTCCTGTTCTCCGGAATGTTGATTGAAGCCGTTGCAAAAGCAGCGAGAAAAATGGTAGAAGAGGTGCGAAGACAGTTCAGGGAGATTCCGGGGATTTTGGAAGGAATTGCAAAACCTGATTATAAGACATGTATCGAAATTTCTTCTAAGGGAGCAATTGGTGAAATGAAGATTCCATCCATGCTGGCCATTGTAGTACCTGTGGCATGCGGGTTTATATTCGGACCGGAGTTTGTGGGGGGTATTCTGATCGGTTCCACCATTTGTTCTATCATGATTGCCATATTTGCAGGAAATGCTGGAGGGGCGTGGGACAATGGAAAGAAATATATCGAATCCGGAAAGATTCCGGGTTCCGGAAAAGGAAGTCCTGCCCATGATGCTGCGGTAATCGGTGATACCGTTGGTGATCCGCTGAAAGATACGGTAGGTCCTTGTCTTGATATTTTCATTAAGATTATGTCAACTGTATCTTTGGTAATAGTTGCTGTATTTGCGGAACATAATCTGGCAGATTTGCTGATGAAATGGCTGGGATGAAATATCGTTTTGATTTTTTGCACATTTTTCACGATACAAAATGAAAGCGACCGTATGGATTATTTTGGTTTCAGATAGTCGATAAAGTAAATTGGCTGATAATAATATATCCTGTCAAACAATGACATTGATACACAGGACATTTTATTATCAGCCAATTTACTTTAGTGGCTATACGTATAAAAAAGTATAGAAAGTTCTTGACTGCATGAAGTGTTGCCAATATAATACATATTAAACAGATAGGAAAAGTAGTATAATATTAGAAACATTTTCCGGGCTTATCCGCAAAGGATGGTGAAAATATGAGTTTAGAGTTTAATAATCCAAAGATAAAGGAGCATATGCTGGAAGGACATTTTGGACTGGAGAAGGAAAGTCTGAGAGTAACGCCGCAGGGATATCTGGCGCATACGAGGCATCCTTTCATGAATGATCCCAATATGGAACGTGATTTCTGTGAGAATCAGACGGAATTGATCACTAATGTAACGGACAGTGTAGAGGAAGTATGGGAGCAGCTTGCCGGACTTCAGAAAAAAGCAGTGAAAACATTGTTGAGACTGAAATCAGGAAAAGAATTTTTGTGGCCGTTTTCCAATCCACCTTATGTGCTGGGGGAGAGAGACATTCCGATTGCCAGTTATCAGGGGGAACTTCGGGGAAAAGAATTGTACAGAGAATATCTGGCAGGAAAATACGGAAAAAAGAAAATGCTGTTTTCAGGTATCCATTTTAATTTTTCCTTTTCTGAGAAAATTCTTGAGGAAGGATACAGACAAAGCAATTTCTCTTCCTTACGGGAATATAAAGACAGTATCTATCTGGAATTGGCGAAAAAAGTTACCAGATATAGCTGGCTGCTTGTTTATCTGACTGCTGCCAGTCCGGTGATGGATGGTTCCTTTTTCTATGATGAAGATTTGGGAAAGACAGTCAGAAAGGATCTGGCATCGGCAAGATGCAGCAAAATAGGCTATTGGAACGATTTTATTCCCATTTTAAAATACGATTCACTTTACAATTATGTAGAAAGCATCGAAGCGTATGTGAAACAGGGATAGTTGAAAGAGGCTGCGGAGCTTTACTATCCCGTTAGGCTGAAACCACAGGGAGAAAATACACTAGAGCGTTTGAAAGAGTCCGGTGTGAATCATATAGAACTTCGGATGTTTGACCTGAATCCTCTGGAGCCGGTAGGTATCCGAAAAGAGGATCTGCAGTTTGTACATCTTTTGATTCTGTATCTTATGTCCACGGAAGACCGGGAGTTTTTACCCTTTGAACAGACAATGGCAATTAAAAATGAAAAAAATGCGGCAAGATATGAAGAACAGAATATCCGGATTGAAACAGGATGGAATTCGTCTCTTCCAGTCAAACATGCCGCGCTTCATGTGTTATCTTCCATGGAGCGGTTTTATGCGAGTATAGGAAAAATGGAATTGGCAGAAATGGTACAACTCCAGGAGCAGAAAATATTTTGCACGAGGAAACGGTATGCAGCGCAGATCAAGTCAGAATTTCAGGACGATTATGTAAAGAAAGGAATCAGGCTGGCGGAAAAGTATGCCATGGAAATGGGATCGTAAGTGAGATGTGCAGTTTAGACAGATTAATATGACCGGGAAGGAGACATCATATGTGTGAACTATTTGGAATTAATGCGGAGGAAAATTGTCAGATTAATGAATATCTGAAAGAGTTTTTTTCTCACAGCAACACGCACCCTCACGGCTGGGGATTGGCCTGTATGGAACAGAATCAGACGCAAATAGAGAAAGAACCTATTCAGGCCAGTAAAAGTAATTATCTGAAAGAGCGTCTTACGATACCTGTTATGGCAAAAAATGCTGTTGCACATATCCGGTATGCGACTATTGGAAATGTAGAGTACCGCAACTGTCATCCCTATACTATGCAAGACCGGGCAGGAAGATCATGGACCTTAGTCCACAATGGAACTATTTTTGATTATCAGCCTTTGAACTGTTATGTGAAATTGCAGCAGGGAGATACGGACAGTGAGAGAATTCTGCTTTATCTTGTGGATGAAATCAACAGGAGAGAAAAACAGCTGCAGCGCCGGCTGAATGAAGAAGAAAGATTCCGGCTACTGGACTCTATTGTAGTGGAAATGTCAAAAGGAAATAAGTTAAATCTTCTGATATATGATGGAGAATTATTTTATGTACATACAAACTATGCGAATTCTTTGTATGAACTGGATAAAGAAAATCAGGTTTTGTTTTCTACTATACCCTTGGGAAAAGAAGAGTGGCACCCGGTAACATTTACGACGCTTCTGGCATACCGACAGGGACATAGAGTATTTACTGGTACGAATCATGGTAATGAGTATAAGAACAGTGAAGAAAATATGAAATATCTGTATCGTATTTTCTCGGATCTGTAGGGCGAGGATGCCAGGAACAAAGACTTTTGAATCCGAAATCAAACCTGTTTAACGATAGAAAAGATAAAAGAAAGGAATTATCTGGATATGGATTATAGAATAGAAACTCGATGCATTCACGGAAAGGGACAGGAGGATCAAAAACATCCATTCGGAGCGGTCAGTGTGCCGATTTATCAGACTGCAACGTTTTCCCATCCAGGTATCGGATACTCCACCGGATTTGATTATTCGAGGGAGAGTAATCCTACGAGAAAAGAACTGGAGGATGTGATATCTTCTCTGGAGGGGGCATTTGATACGGTTGCCTGTTCCTCTGGAATGGCGGCTGTCACATTATGTCTGGAATTGTTTGGAGCGGGAGATCATATTCTTTGTACGGATGATTTGTATGGAGGTTCTGTGCGTGTATTTGAAAAAGTCGGAGAAAAAAGAGGAATTGAGTTCTCGTATATTGATACCTCTGATATCGAAATGACAGAAAAAGCAGTTAAAAATAATACAAAGGCTTTGTATATTGAGACGCCCAGCAACCCTACCATGAAAATCACTGATCTTTTCAAAATGAAAGAACTGGCAGAAAAATATGGGCTTTTACTGATCGTGGATAATACCTTTCTTTCCCCATATTTCCAGAATCCGATTGCCGCAGGCGCAGACATTGTCATCCACAGCGGGACAAAATTTTTGGGCGGGCATAATGATACCCTGGCAGGATTTTTATGCACATCAAGAGAAGAACTGGCTGTAAAGATACGTTATCTATATAAAACAATCGGCAGCAGTCTGTCTCCTTTTGACAGCTTTTTGATACTAAGGGGAATCAAAACACTGTCAGTCAGGATGGAAAAACAACAGGCCAATGCTATAAGTGTTGCGTTGTGGCTGCAGAGACATAAAAAAATAAAGAAAGTATATTATGTGGGACTTCCGAACCATCCGGGATATGAGGTCAATCGAAAACAGTCGAGAGGATTCGGAAGTATGATCTCTTTTTGTACGGATACACCGGAGACTGCACGGAAAGCACTGGAGAGAATACAGCTTATTACCTATGCGGAAAGTCTTGGTGGGGTAGAATCTCTGCTGACTTATCCGATGCTGCAGACCCATGGGGATGTCCCTGTGGAAATCAGAGAAAAGCTCGGAATTACGGATAGTTTTCTGCGTTTATCGGTCGGCATAGAAAATAAGGAAGATCTGATAGAGGATCTGAAGTGGGCACTTTCATAAAAGATCATTTGAATACTGCAAAAAACGAGGGGAGACAGAAGAAATGTTTGATTTTGATACGGTAATAGAACGAAAAGGTACAGACAGTCTGAAATATGATTTTGCCAGAGAGAGGGGAAAGGAAGAAGATGTTCTTCCTTTGTGGGTTGCGGATATGGATTTCAGGACGGCACCTGTGATACTGGAAAAACTGGAAGAACGGATTCATCATGGAATATTCGGATACTCAGAAGGAAAAGAGGAATACTTTTATGCATTGGCAGGCTGGTATAAAAAACACTTTGACTGGCAGGTCAAGAAAAGCTGGCTGGTCAAAACTCCGGGAGTTGTATTTGCCATTGCGGCAGCCATTCATGCATTTACAAAAGAGGGAGACGGCGTGCTGATCCAGCAGCCGGTGTACTATCCATTTATCGAAGCCATCTTGGACAATAAAAGAAAACTGGTCAATAATCCACTTATAATAGTGGATGGACATTATGAGATAAATTTTCAGGATTTTGAAGAGAAAATCGTGAAAGAACAGGTAAAACTTTTCATACTCTGCAGCCCACATAATCCGGTAGGAAGAGTATGGAAAGAGCGGGAACTGAGAAAGATGGGAGAAATCTGTCGAAAATACGGAGTACTTGTGGTAAGTGATGAAATCCACAGCGATTTTGTGTGGGGAGAGAATCACCATCTGGTATTTGCTTCCCTGTCACCGGAATATGAGAAAATGACAGTTACCTGTACTTCACCCAGCAAGACATTTAATCTTGCAGGGCTGCAGATTTCCAATATATTCATTTCCAATCCGGAGCTGCGTAAGAAATTTCGGAAAGAAATTGCGGCAGCCGGTTACAGTCAGGTCAATGCTCTCGGACTTGTGGCATGTCAGGCAGCCTATGAGGGAGGCGAAGAGTGGCTGAAGGAATTGAAAGAGTATATATGGGATAATTATCTGTTCCTCAAAGACTATCTGGAAAAGAAAATTCCCCAAATCCACCCATCTATACTGGAAGGAACCTATCTGGTGTGGCTGGATTTTAGAAAACTGGGACTGACAGAAAAGGAGAGAGAAGAATTGATTGTGCACAGGGCTCATTTGTGGCTGGATAGTGGAGCCATATTCGGAGAAGAAGGAGAAGGGTTTGAACGAATCAATATTGCTTGCTCGAGAAAAATTCTCGAAAAAGCATTGCGCCAGCTGGAGGAGGCATTATGAAGAATCCACTTCACTATCAATTATCCGAATATGACTGCGGACCTACTGCTATGCTGAATGCTGTCAGTTTTCTGTTTGAACGCGAGGAAATCTCTCCTGCTATAATACGAAATATCATGCTGTACTGTCTTGACAGCTACAACGGTGAGGGGATTATGGGAAAGAGCGGTACATCCAGCGCTGCCATGATGTTTCTCAGTAACTGGCTGAATGGTTACGGAAAAATCGGGCAGCTGCCTATATCAAGCAGATACCTTTCGGGGAAAAGTGTCCGAATCGGGAAAGAAAGCCTGATCAATGATGCACTTTGCCGGGGTGGAGCAGTGGTTATCCGTGTGTTTTATGACTGTGGTCACTATGTATTACTGACAGGAGTACGGAAAGATAAAATTCTGATGTTCGATCCGTACTATTCAGAAAATGCATTAGACCTGCCCGGAATCATCAGGGTGGATGATCAACCGTTTCGATATAATCGGATCGTGGATGAAAAATGTTTCAACAGAGAATCGACAGAACTTTATGCATTAGGACCAGTGGATGACAGAGAAGCGGTTATTATATTTAATGAGAGAACGAGAAAGACAGAAGAAGAGACAATCGAATATTTTATCTGAAGCTTATTCAGTCGTACAATAGTTCCTCTTGTTATTACGCGGTTCTGGGCTGGGAATATTGTTATCGATAAAAATGGATAAGCGCAGGGCATAGATCAACAGAGGACAGAAAGGAAAGGAAAATGAAAAAGCATACATTTGGAAGTGAATACGGATTTCAGACAAGAGCGGTACATACGGGAAATGATGTTGACGGGGAAACAGGAGCCATCAAGCGTCCCATTACTATGGCAAACAGTTATGAACTCCCTTACGATCCTACGGATTTGAACTGGAGCAGTGCGGGGGGAAATCTTTATACTAGAAATGGAGGATCCAACCAGAAATATCTGCAGGAAAAAATAGCCAGCCTGGAAGGCGGCGAAGACTGTATCGTTCTTGCGTCGGGTGTGGCAGCTTTGTCCGGTTTGTTTTTTGCACTGCTGGAAAAAGGTGACCACGTTATTTTTTCCAGTGTGACATACATAGCTGTCTATCGGCTTCTCCATGAGCTTTTAAACAACAAGTTCGGCGTGGAGACCACTCTCGTAGACACATCCGACGCAGAGAATGTAAAAAAAGCAATTCGGCCTAACACGAAACTGATTCACATAGAGACACCGGGAAATCCCACATTGACAATTTCTGATATTCGGGCGATTGCAGATATTGCTCATGAAAATGGTGCTCTGTTGTCGGTGGACAATACCTTCGCTTCGCCATTCAACCAGCGCCCCATTGAGCTTGGAGCGGATTTTGCAGTAGAAAGTCTGACAAAATACATTAATGGGCATGGGGATGCCATGGGCGGTGCGATTACAGGTAAGAAAGAATATCTTGATATTATCCGGGCACAATCGCAGGTGAATTTGGGAGGAACCATCAGTCCTTTTAATGCATGGCTGATTATGCGTGGCTCTGTAACTCTCCCACTCAGGATGAAGCAGCATAATGACAATGCTCTTGCAGTGGCACAATGGTTGGAAAAGCAGGAATGTGTAAGTTTTGTGGCATACCCTGGACTGGAAAGTCATAGAGGACACGAAATAGCTGCAAAACAGATGTCGCCGGGATTTGGTGGTGTACTTTCTTTTGGGCTAAAGGCAGATCATGATACTCACAATCGATTTGTAAGCTACTTAAATGTAATTACGTCTGCGGTATCTCTTGGTCATGATGAGAGTCTGATCGTATTTTTAGGAGAGGATGATGAGAGACAATACCTCTATCCGGATGAGTTTTCCAATGGATTTTTCCGGTTTTCAGTGGGAATAGAAGATGTGGAAGATATTATCGGAGATATCAGACAGGCATTCGAAAAAACGGGTTTTACAACGAATGGAGAGTAAAGAATGGACAGTGATATAAAACAACGTATGAAATCCATAACAATACAGGAAATAGAGAAAACAAAAGCGGATACAGCTATTATTGTTGATATCCGCAAGCCGGAGGATTACAATAGGAATACCATCCCTCATGCAGTGAATATTCCCATAGAACAGTTTCAGTCGGACATTCCGAAGCTGGACAGATCGAAGAAAATTTATATTCTGTGCTATACAGGAGAAAAAAGTGAGGCAGTTGTAGAAAAGCTGGTGGAAGCGGGATATGATGCTTCAAATATAGAAGGCGGATATCGGGCTTTTTTGCGGCGGCAGCTGACACGGCTGGTTCAGGAAGGAGATAAGATTGCGGTCTGTATTTCCGGGGGTAAAGATTCTATGCTGATGGCAAAACTGTTCCAGGAACTGCAAAGGCATGGAAAAATCCCCTTTGAACTGATATTTCTTGTGATGAATCCGGGATACAATGAGGACAACTGGAAGATTATCCAGGATAATGCAAAGCTTTTGGGTATTCCGCTGACGGTGTTTGAAAGTGATATTTTTAATATAGTGGCAGGGATCGATAAAAATCCCTGTTATTTGTGTGCCCGTATGAGAAGAGGTTATCTCTATTCTCAGGCAAAACAGTTGGGATGTAATAAAATAGCGTTGGGACATCATTTTGATGATGTGATCGAGACGATTCTGATGGGAATGCTCTACGGCGGTAAGATTGAAACGATGATGCCCAAGCTTCACAGTACAAATTTTGAAGGAATGGAATTGATCCGACCGTTGTATCTGGTGAAGGAAGCGGATATCAAGGCGTGGCGGGATTACAATAGATTGAATTTTATCCAGTGTGCCTGCAGATTTACGGAGAACTGCACAAGCCGCGGCGGAGGCAGAGGCTCCAAGAGGGACGAGATGAAGGAATTGATAGCGAAATTCCGGGTAAAAAGTGATGTGATTGAAAATAACATATTCAGAAGCGTTCATAATATTAATCTCCGGACAGTCATCGGTTACCATAAAGACGGAGAGTATTATAATTTCCTTGACGACTATGAAAATAAATAGAAGGGAGCAATATTATTATGGAAAAGCAGATTACAAGAGAGGAAGCATTTGAACTGCTAAAAAAGTATAATCAGGATAGATTTCATATTCAGCATGCACTGACGGTGGAAGGTGTTATGAAATGGTTTGCGAAAGAGCTTGGTTATCAGGAAGAAGAGGAATACTGGGGAATCGTGGGCTTACTTCATGATATTGATTTTGAACAGTTTCCGGAACAACATTGTATCAAAGCTCCGGAACTTCTGAGAGAAGCAGGAGTGAGTGAGGATATTATCCATGCGGTGTGCAGCCACGGATATGCACTGACGGTGGATGTGAAACCGGAACATGAGATGGAGAAAGTTCTGTATGCGGTGGACGAATTGACAGGGCTGATCGGTGCGGTGGCTCTTATGCGTCCGTCCAAAAGTGTTCAGGATATGGAAGTAAAGTCAGTAAAGAAAAAATATAAGAGCAGCAATTTTGCCGCCGGATGCTCCAGAGAAGTGATACAAAGGGGTGCGGATATGCTGGACTGGGATCTGAGTGACCTGATCCAGAAAACCATCTATGCAATGCGTTCCTGTGAATCCGGGATACAGGAAGCCATGGCACAGGAAGTATAGGAGAACGACATGAATATAACTGAAAAATATGAAAAACTGAAGGAGAACCTTTGGAGTCTGGGCAGCGTGGCAGTTGCTTTTTCCAGTGGTGTGGATTCTACATTTCTATTAAAAACGGCGCATGATGTTTTGGGTGAGCAGGTGTTAGCAGTGACGGCAAGCTCCTGCTCTTTTCCTGAAAGAGAACTGGAGGAGGCGAAACTATTTTGTCGGGAAAACGGAATCCGGCATATAATCTGCCAGTCGGAAGAATTGAATATAGAAGGATTCCGTCAGAATCCTGTAAATCGATGCTATCTCTGTAAGCATGAATTGTTTGAAAAAATATGGGCTATTGCGAAGGAAAATCATCTGGCAGCAGTGGCAGAAGGTTCCAATATAGATGATAATGGCGATTATCGACCGGGGCTTAAGGCAGTGAAAGAACTGAATGTCAGAAGTCCGCTGCGTGAAGCACAGCTTTCAAAAGCGGAAATCCGGGAATTTTCTAAAAAAATGGGTCTTCCCACATGGAATAAACAGTCCTTTGCCTGTCTTTCCTCAAGATTTGTATATGGAGAGACAATCGATGAAAAAAAACTCGGTATGGTAGATAAGGCGGAACAGCTGCTGTTGGATCTGGGATTTCATCAGGTCCGTGTTAGGATCCATGGGATGATAGCCAGAATTGAGGTACTGCCGGATGAACTTGGGGAAATTGTGAAAATAGAAATGCGAGAAAAAATCACACAAAAATTCAAGGAGTTTGGGTTTGCATATGTCACGTTAGATTTGGAGGGGTATCGAACGGGAAGTATGAATGAAACTTTGACGAAGAGGAATTGAGTGAAATGTTAAATCAATTTTCAAGAACAGAATTATTGTTAGGAAAAAAAGCCATGCAGGTGCTGGAAAAATCACGGGTGGTTATATTTGGTGTCGGCGGTGTCGGAGGTTATGTGGCAGAAGCTCTGGCAAGAAGCGGCTTGGGTTGTATTGATCTTGTAGATGACGATAAGGTATGTCTCACCAATATCAATCGTCAGATTATCGCAACCAGAAAAACAGTTGGGAAATATAAAGGGGATGTGATGAAGGAGCGAATTCTGAAGATAAATCCGAATGCTGTTGCAAATACTCATAAATGTTTTTTTCTCCCGGAAACAAAGGACGAATTTCAGTTTAATCGGTATTCTTATGTGGTGGATGCGGTAGACACAGTGACAGCAAAAATCCAGCTGGTTTTGGAGGCAAAGAATGCAGCTGTACCGATTATCAGCAGTATGGGCGCCGGGAATAAACTGAATCCTGCACAATTTGAGGTGGCGGACATCTATGAAACATCTGTCTGTCCGCTGGCAAAAGTCATGCGCAGAGAACTGAAAAGAAGAAGCTGTCGGACGCATTGTATCTGTCCTCCGGGTGCAAAACATAAATGCACAGAGCGCCGGGACATTCCTGGTTCTGTGGCATTCGTACCATCAGTAGCAGGACTGATCATAGCAGGAGAGGTAATAAAAGATTTGATAAGCAAAAACTTCCCTGAATAAAAAATATGTTATTGCAAACGTTTGCATCATTAGCAGTAGAAATATTTGTAAGAATCGGGTATAACATAAAACATAGTAATCATATAGGAATAATAGAAAAAGAGGACTGGGAAGTGTCATCATTAAAAAAGATAGCTGAAATGACAGGAGTATCTTTATCTACGGTTTCCCGCGTACTGAATGATCCGGATTATAGATGTTCATCAGCGGAAAAGAGAGACAGGATATGGAAAGCTGCCATGGATCTTAAATATGTTCCGAATAAAGCAGCGAAGAATCTGAAAAAAGGTATTGGAAATCAGGCTGATCAAACGTATTACATAGGTGTGATCATGACAAGAACGGAATCATCTGATGCGGATCCGTTTTTTTCTGAGCTGCTGAGGGTGATAGAGACAGAAATACACCGTAATTTCTGTATTCTGTCCAGGGTATGGTATAAGCCATTGTTTTCTGATAAAAAACTGTGTAAAAGAGAAAATCTTGAGAAAATGATTTCCGGGATGAAATCGGAAATGGATGCTGATATCAATGGCGTGATCGTTATCGGAAAATGTGCTGAGCAGGCACTTTTAAGTATCCGAAAACATTTTAAAAATGTAGTATCCATCAACAGAAATCCATCGGACTGTATGGTGGATGAGGTGGTCTGTGACGGTCAGAAAATTGCTTCTACTGCGGTAGAATATTTAATCAGTATGGGACACAGTGAGATTGGATTTGTAGGAGAATGTCAAAATGAAGCTGGATTCCGTGGCTATCTGGAAACTCTGAAAAAGCATGGGATAGATTTTAATCCGGCTTTTGTGTATGAGACAAAGCAAACAGAAGCCAAGGGGTATGAAGTGGCAGATAGAGTTCTGGAATCAGATTTTATACCGACGGCATTGTATTGTGCAAATGATATTACTGCCGTGGGCGTGCTGAAAAATCTCGCCAGACCACAGAACAGATATTTTCATATTTCTATTGTGGCCAGCGACATATCGATCAGGCTCAATTTACCAAACCTATGCTGAGCACAGTTTCACTGCCGAAAGCAGATATGGGGAGATTAGCCATGTTTCTTTTACTGGACAGAATCAAAGGAAAGCATACGGATAAGGTTAAGATAGAATTGAATGCTAAATTGATCAGAAGAGAAAGCTGCCGAAATGTGCAGGATATGATTGATTATTATATTTAGGACGGAAGTCCCCAATAATTATATATGGAGGTAAAATATGTCAGAAAAGAAAGTTGATTACGCAACACTTAAAAAAGGCGGTTTTATGCGCCAGAAACAAAAAGATAATTTTTCACTTCGCCTTGCAGTCACAGGAGGTACGCTGACTGTTGAAAATTTGAAAAAAATAGCGGAAGTAGCCGAAAAATACGGAGACGGGCATGTGCATCTGACTTCCCGTCAGGGAGTGGAAATTCCTTTTGTCAAGCTGCAGGATATTGATGAAGTAAAAGAAGTACTGGCAGAGGGTGGATGCAAACCGGGAGTCTGTGGACCTCGTGTCAGGACGGTTACCGCCTGTCAGGGAAATCAGATTTGTCCCAGCGGCAATATTGACTCTTACCATATTGCACAGTTACTGAACGATCGCTATTTTGGTCGTGAACTGCCTCATAAATTTAAGTTCGGTGTCACCGGCTGCAGAAATAACTGTCTGAAAGCGGAAGAAAATGATGTGGGAATCAAAGGCGCATTGGATGTAAGCTGGAAAGAGGACCGTTGTATCGGATGCGGGCTCTGTGAAAAAGTCTGTCGCGAGGGTGCGGTTGCAATCAAAAACGGTAAAGTTCAGGTTGATTATGAAAAATGTTCAAATTGTGGACGCTGTGTGAAATCCTGTCCGGTCGACGCATGGGATGCGAAAGAAGCATATATTGTGTCCTTTGGAGGCACTTTCGGAAATGAAATCAGCAAAGGTGATAACCTTCTTCCCCTGATCACATCTGAAGAACAGCTTCTTCGGGTTACGGATGCGGCAATCCAGTTTTTTGCAGATAATGCAAAACCGGGAGAACGGTTCCGAAAGACCATTGATCGTGTGGGACAGGACAAATTATATGAAGTGCTGAAAGGAGCTTATGATGGCTGATTACGTAATAGATGATACTGTGGATATTACGGATGTTGTATGTCCTGTGACTTTTGTAAAGGCAAAAGTGGCATTGGAGGAGTTAGATGACGGTCAAATTCTGGCAGTGCGAATGAACGATGGAGAACCGGTTCAGAATGTTCCACGTAGTATCAAAGAGGAAGGTCACCAGATTCTGAAGTTACTGTCAAATGAAGATGGGACTTATACTTTGATTGTGAGAAAGGTGGAAGAGTAATGTCTGTTCGTATAAATAATAACAATTTTGAGGAAATTGTATTGAAAAATGAGAAAACAGTGCTGGTGGATTTTTATTCGGACAGCTGTGTATCCTGTAAAAAACTGTCACCGATACTGGCAGAGCTGGAAGAAAACTATGGAAGTAAATTGGTTGTGGGAAAAGTGAATATCGCCTATGACACAGAACTGGCTGAACAGTATCAGATTCAGTCGGTACCGACACTGGTATTTTTTAAAGACGGAAATCAAAAAGCGATCATTCGTGGAGTAAAGGACGAAGAAGAAATTGAAGATACTATCAGTAAATTAATATGAAAATAGAGGAGATAGAATTATGAATATTATTGTCGCAGGTGAGAAAAAAGAAGTGGAAGACGGTCTTACGGTATCCCGTCTGATCGAACAGGAAAAAATAGAAACACCACAGTATGTAACGGTTTCCATTAATGATATATTTGTAGAACAGGGAGGATTTGATTCCTATATCCTTAAAGAAGGAGATGTGGTTGAATTCCTGTATTTTATGGGAGGTGGACGATAGTGGCATTTTCTAATGAACAACTGGAACGTTATTCCAGGCATATTATCTTGAAAGAAGTAGGTGCAAAGGGGCAGAAAAAGCTTTTGAACGGAAAAGTATTGATCATAGGAGCCGGAGGGCTTGGAGCACCGGCTGCCATGTATCTGGCGGCAGCGGGAATCGGAACTATCGGTATTGCGGATGCAGATGAGGTGGAACTGTCCAATCTGCAGCGTCAGATCATTCATGGAACGGAAGATCTGGGGAAAGCGAAGGTGCAGTCCGCGAAGGAGACCATAGAGCGAATGAATCCGGATGTGACGGTTCATACTTACCGGACTTTTGTGGATTCAAAAAATATCCTGGAATTAATCAAAGACTATGATTTTATCATAGACGGAACAGACAATTTTCCAGCAAAATTTTTGATTAATGATGCATGTGTTATGGCAGGAAAACCATTTTCTCATGCAGGAATCATCCGATTCAAAGGGCAGCTTATGACTTATGTTCCCGGTCAGGGTCCCTGTTATCGATGCGTATTTAAGAATCCTCCGCCAAAGGATGCGGTACCGACATGTAAACAGGCGGGGGTAATTGGTGCTATGGGTGGAGTGATTGGAAGTCTCCAGGCTATGGAAGCAATTAAGTATATTTTGGGTGTGGGTGACCTTCTTACCGGTTATCTGCTTACTTATGATGCTCTGACCATGGAATTTCGGAAAATTAAGCTGCCAAAGCATGTTCCGGATTGTCCGATTTGCGGAGAACATCCTACTATCACGGAATTGATCGACTATGAACAGAAAGAGTGTGAAGGAATTTGAGCATGATTAGGCTGAAAAGAGAAGATTATGAAAAAATAGTTGTATATGCAAAAACAAAACTTCCTGAGGAAGCCTGTGGTCTGATTGCCGGATGGACAGACGGAGAAGAGAAAAGAATTGAAAAAGTATATCTTCTTACCAATATAGATCATTCAAAGGAACATTTTTCTCTGGATCCGAAAGAACAGCTGGCTGCGATAAAAGATATGCGGGCAAATGGTCTCAAACCGTTGGGAAATTGGCATTCCCACCCGGAGACACCATCGAGACCGTCCGAGGAGGATAAAAGGCTGGCCTATGACAGTCAGGCAAGCTATCTGATTCTTTCGCTGATGCAAAGTGAAAATCCGGTCCTGAATTCCTTCCATATACAGGATATGATTTCCAAGAACGAAGAACTGATGATAGAATAACAAACTCATGACAACGTTTTCAAAAACAAGGGTTTATTGGCGGGTAAAACCGCCTTTTTTTATTTGCAGCAGGCGTTTTGTACCGAAAATTTCACCACTCTTCTGATAACGTTTGCAAATAAAACACTTTTCATATCGGATAAATAGGAATACAATAACAGCATCTTAGCTGAGAACACAGAAAAACAAAATGTAGAAATGAGAGGAGAGTTATTATGAGCGTTGTAGTAACAAAATCAAAAGATACAGTTGCCAATGATATTGTAGCAACAGAAAAATCAAAATTAAGTGATTTGTGGAAAAAGGAAGACTGGCTGGCTGTCTGGATTGGATTTATTCTTATTATTGTAGCAGCAGTAGGAGTGATTACCGGAGGATATGATTTTTCGGCAGCAAAATTTAATACCTGGGGAAATGGCGTAAGCCTTCTGGAACAGCTGAATGGAGCATTTTTTGGAAAACTGGTGTTGACCGCAGTGGTTCTCGGAGTCCTTTTTTCAGCAGGTGCGGTTTTAAAAGGGGAATCCTTAAAGAAATACATACCGGCCTACATCGCATTGTTTGTACTGGCAATTGTTGTACGGTTGATCAGCGCTGAATTTACCCTGAACCGTTATCTGGAATGGGCTTTTTGGGCTTTGATCGTTGGCCTTCTGGTATCCAATACTGTAGGGGTTCCTAAATGGTTAAAACCGGCAGTTCAGACAGAGTATTACATTAAAGTCGGTCTGGTAGTCATGGGATTTTCCGTATTATTCAGTAATATTGTTAACTTTGGACTGTACGGTCTTGGAATTGCCTGGATCGTCACACCAATTGTTATTATCTTTATGTGGTATTTTGGAACAAGAGTTCTTAAGATGGATAATAAACCACTGGTTGTCACAGTTTCCACAGCAACAGCTGTCTGCGGTACCAGCGCTGCTATTGCGGTAGGTGCTTCCTCAAAAGCAAAAAAGACAGATTTGTCTTTGGCAGTATCTATCTCTATTATTTTCACTGTATTGATGATGGTATTTGAGCCTATTATCATTCGTGCTGTGGGACTTGGCGAAGTCATGGGAGGTGCTTTGATCGGTGGTACGGTTGATTCGACCGGTGCTGTAACTGTCGCAGGTACTGTACTCGGAGAAAAAGCGCAGACAATAGCTGTACTTGTGAAGTCTATTCAGAATATATTGATCGGTTTTATTGCATTTGCGGTAGCAGTATTTTTCTCAACTCATGTAGAAAAAAACGCAGAAAAAAATACTAAAGTATCAGCGGCTGAAATCTGGTACAGACTTCCGAAGTTCATCATTGGCTTCTTTGTAGCTTCACTGGCAGCATCCTTTATCTTTGTTCCGACTGTGGGAAGTGAAACGGTAAGTTCAATCAATAGTGTTCTGGATCAGTATAAAAACTGGGCATTCGTTCTTGCTTTCACAAGCATCGGACTGGATACCAATTTCCGTGAGATCAAAGAACAATTCCAGGGAGGAAAACCATTGATTCTGTACGTGGTAGGTCAATTGTTCAATATTGTACTTACATTCCTTGCGGTATATTTGTTACTGTCAGGCAAATTTTTCCCGCTTCCGACACTGGCATAAAAAGAGGATTGTATATGAAACAAGACATAGAAAAAAAGACAAAAAAAATAGAACTGATTCCGGTTGTAACAGGTGTGATCGTTGTTGGGACGATAATACTGGCACTATATATTATGGTGCACCATCTGGGATTGAGTGACAGCCTGAATTTCGGAGCAGGAGCCTACTATTATGCGGATATTCCCGAATTTCAGAAATATGTAAACGGAAATGCGTATCATTCAGAAACTCCGATGTGGGTCCTGATCCTACTGTTTTTAATCTGGGGAGGGATCATGTATAAACTTTGGAGTTGGCTTGAATCAGGGAGGAAAAAAGATGAAAAATAGAATTATTTATGGATTATTAGCAGCAGTTGTTGCGACAGGTATTTTTGCAGGATGTGGTTCATCACAGACAGTAGAGAGCAAATCTGTGGAAAATAAAACTGAAGAAGTTTCCGAACAGGCGGAAAAAAGTGAAGAAGAAACAGCAGAAACCACAGAAGAAAATACGGATAGTACAAATAATACCGGCGGTACTACTGTGAGGGTAGGCGTTCAGGCAACCGAGTATGTACAGTATCTGGAAGCAGAATATGGATATTTTACCGAAGCTTTTGAAGAGAACGGTGCGGAGATTGAATTTATCAATTTTGAAAGTGGTCCGGCAATCACAGAGGCACTGGCCTCTGACAGTCTGGATATAGGATTTCTCGGAGAACTTCCCGTGTTAACTGCGGCAAGTGCAGGGAATCCCATTAGAATTATTGGAAGCGGTGCATCTTCGATGAATGGTATCGCTTTGATTGTTCCGGAAGGCAGTGATATCACCAGTCTGGAACAACTGAAAGGAAAAACAGTAGCCTTTACAGTAGGAACAGCTGGTCATGAGTTTATTATCAATGCTCTGGAGTCTGTGGGACTTGGTGAGTCGGACATTAACGGATTAAATGTTGCCAATCCGAATATCGAAGCAACTTTGTTGAGTGGAGATGTGGATGCAGTTGTCACTGTGGGACCTTTCATTTATAAGATTGAAAATACAAATGAGGGGCATGTTCTGGTGGACAATACCGATATTTATAAACCGGTATCTTCAATTATAGCCGGGCAGACTTTCCTTGACAACTATCCGGAGATTGCAAAATTGTTTCTTCAGACATGGCATGAGGTTGCCGGATTTGCGGCGGAAAACAGAGATGAAGTGGAGCAGGTTTTAGCTGCCAGACAGGATACAGATCTGGAGTATTTCAAACGTTTTGAAGTGGCTTTTGAAGACGGATGGACGGAAGAAAAAACCGAAACATTGAAAAAAACCGAAAAATTTCTTGTAGATCACGATCTGGTAGCAGAAGAGCTCGATCCCGAATCTATTGTTGATACCTCGTATCTTCCGTAAATATTTGCTGAAAAGGAGTCAGTCATGAAGCAGAAAAAGTTTGATTGGGCCTATGCAGCAGCAGTACTACTCCCAGTGGCGATTCTTGCCATCTGGGAAATTACTGTAAAATCCGGAATATTGAGAGCAAGTCTTTTGCCTGCACCGAGTACCATAGGAAAAGCACTTGTCAAAAACTTTGAAAATGGAACACTTCAGAACCATATTCTTATCAGTGTGAGCCGTGTGATTAAAGGATATCTGGCTGGTTCCGCAACTGGGATCGTGCTTGGTGTTTTTATGGGACTTCTGCCATGGTTTCGGAAATCACTGTCAGTTCTGACAGGAATCCTGAGACCGATACCGATTATTGCCTGGGTTCCGATTCTGATTTTATTTCTTGGAATCGGGGAAGAAGCGAAAGTTGTTGTTATTGGAATCGGAACATTCTGGCCTGTTCTGACCAATGTTATGTATGGTGTCAGGGATGTGGATTTAAAATATCTGGAAGTTGCTGCTATTATGAAAAAATCAAAATGGGAAATTATCCGGTCCGTAGTATTTCCGGCAGCTTTGCCCACCATTTTTTCCGGTCTGCGTACAGCAATCGGTATTGCCTGGATCAGTGTTGTGGGAGCAGAATTGATTGCTTCTTCCTCGGGACTTGGATATATGATTTCTTATGCAAGGGAAATGTCATGGGCTGACAATATGTTTGCAGGAGTAATTATGATCGGTCTTATTGGATGGGGAATTAATATCTTCATCGGATGGCTGGAAAAATTCACTGTTCGGTGGAGCGACAACGTGAAAAATTCATAGGAGAAGCAACATGAACGAAAAGTTGAAAATAGAACATATGAATAAATCTTTTCCTGTTGAAAGCGGAACGCTGGAAGTACTGAATGATATAACACTTACGGTACAGAATGGTGAATTTATCAGTATTGTCGGTTACAGCGGCTGTGGAAAAAGTACGCTGTTGCGCATCGTAGGTGGCTTGGAGATAAAGGACAGCGGAATTTTCCAGGTGGAAGGAAAAAATATCAATGGTCCTGGACTGGACAGAGGAATGATTTTTCAGGAATCCCGTTTGTTTCCATGGTTAAAAGTACGGGATAACGTGCTCTATGGACTGAGCAAAGAGGAAAAAAAGAAATTATCCAGAGAGGAAAGAGAAAAACTGGTAAAAAAGTATCTGGAATTGGTTGAACTGAACGGATTTGAAGATGCGTATCCCAAACAGCTGTCGGGTGGTATGCAGCAGAGGGCAAGCATTGCGAGAACCCTGATCGGCAATCCGGATATTCTGCTATTGGATGAACCGTTTGGTGCTCTGGATGCAATCACAAGAATCAATATGCAGCAGGAAATCATTAAGATATGGCAGAATACCCATAAGACAATGATACTTGTGACTCATGATATCGATGAAGCTGTCTATCTGAGTGACAGAGTGGTTGTTTTGTCCAGCAGACCCGGAAAAATCAAAAAGATGATTGACATAGAACTGCCAAGACCAAGGCAGAGAACCGCAATAGAATTTTCAGAACTCAGACGAAAGATTTTCAAGGAATTTATTGTGGATGAAGAAATATATGAAGATTATGTGATATAGGAGGAAAAGAAGATGGCTGCGATTTATCCGCATATATTTACACCTTACCGCATTGGAAGCCATGTACTGAAAAACAGAATTTTTGCTGCACCGACTACGAGACATACCCTGCAGGATAATGATTTTGCATTTACAGAAGGTTCATTTGAATATTATATTGAAAAAGCAAAAGGAGGAGTTGCGCTGATTACCGTGGGAGCGGTGCTGTTTGATATTGGAGTAAAATCCAGGGTTGGAGGACCGGAATATGATCTGACAAATGCACTTACTCAGAGGGCATTCCGGCATTTGACAGAGCAGATTCATGTGTATGATGCTAAAGTAACACTGGAATTGCTGTATCTTGGTCCGCAGCGGCGTACAAGAGAAGAGTCGCTGAAAGAGACAGTGTATGGTGTGTGTAATGATGTTTTGAAAAATGGTGTTATTACAAAGGAATTGTCGGAGGAACAGCTGACAGAACTGGCAGACAGATATGCAAAGACAGCTCGGTTGGCACAGGAATGCGGTTTTGATGGAATCCTTCTTCATGGCGGTCACGGTATGTTTCTGGAACAGTTTCTTTCTCCACTGTATAATAAAAGAACGGATCAGTATGGAGGAAGCCTTGAGAACCGTGCCCGTTTCCCGATGCTTGTCCTGAATAAAATCCGTGAACAGGTTGGTTCGGATTTCCTGATTGAATACCGTATTAGTGGGTCAGAGAGAACTGAGGGAGGATGGGATATTGAAGAATGCATACAGTATGTAAAGATGATACAGGATAAAATAAGCCTGATTCATGTGTCTGCGGGGGACTCTCAGAATTCACATACCCGTGCGATTATGCATCCGTCAGGATTTCTTCCTCCGGCACCAAATGCATATCTTGCAAAAGCAGTTAAGAAGGCAGGTGTCACAGTACCGGTGGTTACTATTGGAGCATTTCAGGATCCGAAGATTATTGAGGGAATTCTCGCAAGAGGGGAAGCGGATTTTGTCACGATAGCAAGAGGGCATATTGCAGATCCTGAGACCGTAAAAAAGGCTTACGAGGGAAGACGGGAGGATATCCGTCCCTGTATCAAATGTTTCCGCTGTCTGGATGATGAGAGAACAAAAAAGCTTTGTCGCTGTTCTGTCAATCCTGAAAATGGAAGAAAGCATATTCTTGATAAGTATGCGGAGGTTCCTGAAAAAAAAGAAAAAGTGGTTGTAATTGGCGGTGGTCCTGCCGGTATGGTGGCAGCTCTGACTGCATCAAAAAGAGGATATGAAGTATCTTTATATGAAAAGACAGACCGGTTAGGCGGGAAACTGAATTTTGCGAAATATGTATCTTTTAAATATGATTTAAATAATTATGTAAACTATCTTAAACGGCAGGTAGAGCATTCGCCCATTAAGGTTTATTTTAATAGGGAAGTAACGAAAGACCAGCTGCTGCGTCTGCAGCCTGATCAGGTAATTTGTGCGATAGGGGCAAAGCCGATGCTTCCGGATATCAGCGGACTTGATACTGTGAAATGGTTGTTTGCTGAAGATGCTTTTGGACAGGATTTTTCCGGGAAAAAGGCGGTTGTGATCGGTGGAGGTCAGGTTGGAACAGAAACTGCGTTGTATCTGGTGGAAAACGGAGTGGATGTGACGATTATTGAGGCAGGAAAAGAACTTGCAAGGGATGCGGTACGAACCTATAAGATACCGCTGCTGGAAAGGGTAGAAGAAAAAGTTCCTTATATTACAGGAGCAAGCGTTATCGGAGTCAGCGATGGAAAAATAGTTTATGAAAAAGACGGTCAGCGGCAGAAGAAGACAGCGGATGTTGTGATTCTTGCAGTCGGTTACAGAGCTGATTATACGGAAAGCGATATATATTTCGACTCCTCATATCATTATAGAATCATTGGAGATGCGTATAAAGTTGCATCGGTTCAGAATGCTGTAAAGACAGGTTATGATGCGGGAATTGCAATCATATAGTTACAGGTAAATCTTTTATACTGGATGTGGATCTCTGTTTGTGTGAATATCGGTTAATTAAATTTAGACATAATTAACACCTGCTCAATTGTGCAATCTGCAGTTGTCTGATATGCTGATTACAGTAAAGAGTAATGTATGAAAAGCAATACTGATCAGACAGCGAAGGAGGTACATGGTATGCAGATAGGAGAAGTGATACGAAAGTACAGAAAAGAGCGGAATCTGACCCAGGAGGAGATGGCGAGGTATCTGGGTGTAACAGCTCCGGCTGTGAATAAATGGGAAAATGGAAATTCCTGTCCGGATATTACACTGCTGGCTCCGATTGCAAGGTTGCTGGGAATTACTCTGGATACTTTGCTTACTTTCAGAAAGAATCTTTCAGAGAAAGAAATTGCAGATTTCGTTCAGGAGGCAGACCGGCGATTTCAGACGGAAGCATATGAAGAAGTCTTCTGTTGGATTAAAGATTTGATTCAGACATACCCAAACTGTAAACAGTTAATCTGGCAGATGGCTGTAATACTGGATGCGCAGCGTATTCTTCAGGAGCTTCCAGAACCGGAAAAATATGAAGATTTTATTCTGGAGTGTTTTACACGAGTGCTGGAAAGCAGAGAGGAAAAACTGAGAACCGGTGCGGCAGACTCTCTGTTCGGATTTTATCTGAGAAAGGAAGAATTCGAGAAAGCGGAAACATATTTGGCTTATTTTTCTGAACAGAATCCGGAACGAAAGCGGAAGCAGGCGTTGATTTACAGTAAGACCGGGCGTATGGAAGAAGCTTACAGAGTGTATGAAGAGATTCTGTTTTCAGGCTATCAGATGATGAGCATGGTGTTTTCCAATATGTATGGGTTGGCTGTACAAACTAACCGTATGGACAAGGCACATTATTATATCGATAAACTGGAACAGCTGGCAAAATTGTTTGAAATGGGAAAGTATTATGAAGCTTCTAATCGGTTGGAACTGGCTGTAATGGAAAAAGATGTGGATACCGTGTTGAAAACAGTAGAAATTATGTTGGGGAATGTGGAAGATTTGGGAGATTTTACAAAGAATCAGCTTTATGAGCATATGACATTCAAAAAACCCGGCAAAGATTTTATTGAAAAAATGAGGGAAATGTTGTTGAAATGTTTCCACGATGAGGAAACGTATGATTTTCTCAAAGATAATAAACGGTGGCAGGAGTTGCTGGGATAACATGGTAAAGGGAGACAGGTTTATTTTGAGAAACCATCTCCTTTTTTTATATCAGGAGTAAAATGTCCACTGAAAACAATGGTTTTGTCTATTGAAGCAATTGTTTTTTTACGATACCATAAAACAAATACCATGTATGGTGGGAATCTGGATTATGAATTGTTAACCAGAATTACAGGAAAAGGAGGAGCAGATGATGAGAGAAATAGAAGTAGCGATTGCTACAGATTTTGCCGGTGAATCGGGGAAACTGGAAGATATAGAACAGATGCTGAAGAAAGTGGCGGAAGCAGGATTTACCCATATTCACTGGTGCCACGAATGGGATGGCGATTATCTGTATTCTCAATATGAGATGAAACAGATCAGGGAATGGATGGACAAATATGGTTTGAAAGCGAAATCGCTCCATGCCAGTAAAGGATCCAGGAGAGACACAGGCGTCATGAAAGGTCATTATAGAAAAGATTATACCTCAGGATGGGAGTATAACCGCCGGGCAGGAGTGGAGCTTATTAAAAACAGGGTAGATCTGGCTTCCTGTCTGGGAGCATCGGAGATTGTTCTGCATCTTTATATACCGTATATTTCATTTCGGGAAGATGAGAAAAATCGGGCAGAGTTTTATAGTAATGTGAAAAAATCGATGGATGAGCTTCAACCGTACTGTTTGGAAAAAGGTGTGAAAATCTGTCTGGAGAATCTTTTTGACCAGCCCCAAGAAGATATGCTGAAACAGTGGGATTGGGTAATGTCGGAATATTCCGCTGAGTTTTTGGGATTCTGTCTGGACGCAGGGCATGGATACATGCTCTGGAGAGAAAAACTGGAAGAGCTGATAAGAAAGTATGGAGAACGTATTTTTTCCATACATTTGCACGACAACTATGGAGCTTGCGATATGCATATGCTTCCGGGAGATGGAACGATTCCGTGGAAAGCAGTTATGAAAGCACTTGCGCAGTCGGCATATCAGCTTCCGTTGGTATTGGAAGTCTCCTGCGGCCGGGAAGATGTGGATAACTTTTTAAAAAGAGCCTTTGAGAGTGGAAAGTGGCTGACGAAAATGTTTATGGAGGGTTGAATTATGCAGAAAAAAGTACCGGATAAAAGAAAACTGGAATTTATGGATTGGGAATTTGGTGTGTTTTTTCATTTTGGAATACGCACATTTTATGAAGGACACAGAGACTGGGATGGCAAGGTGATGGACGCATCTGCATTTAATCCGACGCAGTTGGACTGTGAGCAGTGGATTCGGACGATTGCAGAAGCAGGGGCAAAATATGCGGTTTTGGTGTGTAAGCATCATGACGGTTTTGCAAACTGGCCTACAGCCTATACAGACTATTCTGTGAAAAATACTCCGTGGAAAAACGGTCAGGGAGATGTGGTGAGAGAATTTACAGATGTCTGTAGAAAATATAATGTAAAGGTGGGGTTATATTATTCACCGGCGGAGGCTCAGGAGGTAAACCGGACAGACAAAGAGCATGATGATTATTTTATAAATCAGATTGGTGAACTTCTGACAAACTACGGAAAAATTGATTATCTCTGGTTTGACGGATGCGGTTCGGAGAATCATACCTACGATACGGAGCGGATCATCAAGGCAATCAGAGGTATGCAGCCGGAAATCCTGATTTTTAATATGTGGGATCCGGATACCAGATGGGTAGGAAATGAAGTGGGAATTGCCCCATCACCTAATTTTAATATTGTAAATGCTCTGGATTTCTCCGTGCAGACGAATAAAAAAGAACAGTTAGATGAATTTGTGTATATGCCGGCAGAGTGTGACTGCAGAATGCGGGAAGAAAACTGGTTTTACAGCGATTCGGATGAGGACACTGTAAAAAGTGTGGATGAATTGCTGGCTTTATATTATTATTCCGTAGGCCGGGGAGCCAATCTACTCATTAATATCGGACCGGACAGACGGGGACTCCTCCCGGAAAAAGACTGCCAGAATCTGCTTGCGTTTGGCAAAAAAATAAAAGAGCGTTTTGCAAATTCGATTCCGGCATCCGTGAGAAAAGAAGGCAGAAGTTATTTTTGTGAATTTTCGTCTCCTTGCCTGGTAAATCATGTAGTGATGCAGGAAAACCTTCTGACAGGAAGAGAACTGAACGGATTTACGATTTATGCATATGGATATCCCTGCTGTTCTGACACACCGCTGGAAGTTTATCACGGAACAACAGTAGGACATAAAGCAATCTGTGCTTTTCCG
This sequence comes from bacterium, assembly GCA_004562915.1. Taxonomy (GTDB): domain Bacteria; phylum Bacillota; class Clostridia; order Lachnospirales; family Lachnospiraceae; genus Oliverpabstia. The sequence continues at coordinate 424 of SFQZ01000031.1, read as the reverse complement.
GAAGTGAAGACGGAAAAAATTGAAATCCGGTTTGCACAGGAAGAGCCGGACCTTACCGGGGTGAAGTGTTATTTTTAAGTTACTGTTCACACGGCACTATCCCGCGAGGTGTTTTCGGGCTGTGAGAACGAAAATTCCGAGACATACGGTACTGGTTACAGAGTGAACAGTAACACGTTTAACAGATACCATACTATCTGTTGACATACACCATGCAAACTGATATAATGAATTTGCATATCTGGGAAAGTTCTAAACCGTTCGGTTACTGATTCCCCTTATGAAATTAACTACTATTATGGCGGAAAGCAGTAAAACGGTAAGAATATTTCTGGTATATACGTTTCTTCTTTCCGTCCCTTATGAAAGGAGAAATGTGAATGACAAAACGAAAACTGGAAGATTTAAATCTACTGGATGATTT
>SFQZ01000150.1 GCA_004562915.1 bacterium | reverse complement strand
AAAGACCAATGTAATAACTGGGATTAGGCTATCCTCTTTTGTAAATTTTGACAAAAATTCTGCTGAAGTCAGCTTTTTATCCATTCTACTATTTCTGCTTTTTTCTTTTCTGTCAGTTTGAGTTAAGTTCTTCTCACTACTTCCTTCTGAACTCGTTTCTTCCACTCGTTTTTTCCACAGTCTTTGAATTTGTTCTGTATATGCTAAACCATCGTAAACCATATTTCTTACTGGCATAGCATAGTGTACTTTCTCCTGATTTTCACATGCCAGCATAACAAAAACTGCCTCTTTTTTCCAGCGCATAATGATGTCTCGGTGTCTTGCCATCTCCCGCACTTTCCCTTCCTTGTCTGTCAGCAGGATATCTGACTCTCCGCTCACCGGTTCCAGTTCTTCCGGCAAGACCACCTGCTCACCCTGAAAAACGTATCCGTTAAACAGGTCTGCAAACCGGTCGGGGCGCTCTATCCACTGTTTGACTGCTGCGTTTCCTTGTCCCATCGCATTACCTCCGTATTTTGTTTTTTCATCAAAATTGAATTAATCGGCGAATCTGCCTTTGAACATCTGAGCCGCCAAGACAGCGCTCCAGAAAATGATTAAAATTGAATGACCAGACGATAGAATCGTCCGATGTGGACTTCGTCTGAGATTTTGATGTGGTGATAGTATAGCATATGTATCTCGATTGAGGGTAAACGGTAGATCCCAAGTACCTTCACTCTGCCATGCGCTCTTGCAATAATAGTCATAAATATTACAGCAGTACAAAAAGTTAAGTCTCAACTTTTTGTACTCACTATAGGAGTAAAAGTTATGACTACACAAACAAGCATTATCGCACAGCAGACACGACTGCGCCAGTGGGCAGAGCAAATCCGGGAATGCCACAATCGTCCGGCAGGAATGGATATTCAAACCTGGTGCAGTCAAAACAACATTACAAAAGCGAATTACTACTATCGGCTCCGCAGAGTTCGCGAAGCCTGCCTGGATCGGCTCCAGGAAAGTACACCGGCTTTTGTTGAGATTTCCCAGACATCGCCAGCAACAGTTCCGGCAGTAGAAACGACACCTGTCAGACCGGTTTCTGCCAGTCATCCACCCGTGGCCCGTTTACACGGAGCACATGGGATTTCAGTTGACATATATCCGAGTATATCCGCAGATATTCTCAGACTCCTCATGGAGGCCATTGCCCATGTTGAATGATGCGTCAGGTTTCAAAAAAGTATTTCTGGCAACAGGCTATACGGATCTGCGCAGAGGAGTGGATGGACTGGCGGGGATCATCCGCTTTCAGTTCCAACTGGATCCGCATGATAAAAATACTCTGTTCCTATTCTGCGGCAGACGCAGTGACAGGATCAAAGCCTTACTCTGGGAAGGCGATGGTTTTCTTCTTATGTATAAGCGCCTGGACAGCGGTGCTTTTTGCTGGCCGCGGTCTGCGGATGAAGCGTTACTGATCTCACCTGAACAGTACCGGATGCTTATGCAGGGACTGGAGATACAGGCCCGCCATCCGATCCGGGAAATATCCGATCCGCCGGATGCCATGTGAGTTGTACAAAATGCTGAAATTTATTTTCTATGGATTCAGCTTGAAAGCTGCAGTTTCAGCATTTTTGAGTAGTTATCCACGGCCGCCGCCTTTTTCGTGCATACTGCTCCTATATTGGGGCAGGGATGCACTTCCTGTGTGGATAACACAGCTGAAAAGTCATAAGGCCATGACTTTTCAGCTGTATTATCCACCGTCATTATGACGAATGCCACATCTGCAGAAAGTGGCGGTAATACACTGTATCTGTTATAATCATAACCAGAAAAAATGCAGGAGTTTCCGGTTATGACATTCAAGTATACAGAAGAACAACTGAATACGCTGGACAAGTCGCTGCTGGTACAGCTTTTCCTGGGAATGCAGGACCAGGTGGAAGAACTGACCCGCCAGACAGCCGCATTAAATGACAAGATGCAGCTTATGATGGAGCAGATCGTATTATCCAATAAAAAGCAATTCGGCCGTTCAAGTGAAAAAATGTCTGACACAGCACAGATCTGTTTCATGGAAGTTGATGGGAAGATCGTCTTTTTTAATGAAGCAGAAGCGGTCTGTGACCTGGATGCCCCTGAACCGGAAGATCTGGAACTGCGCCCGGAGAAAAAGAAAAAGCAGAGCGGTAAAAAAACCGCCGATATAGCAGGACTTCCAGTGAACCGTATCGATCATTACCTGACTGCAGACCAGCTTACAGCCGAGTTTGGAGAAAACGGCTGGAAACAGCTTCCGGATGCTATCGCCAAAAGATACCGCTTCATACCTGCAAAGGTTGAGATCGATGAGCATCATATCGGAGTTTATGCCAGCAAGACAGACGACCACATGATCAAAGCACCCTGTCCAAAAGGACTGCTTCATGGAAGCCTTGTTTCTCCGTCACTGGCAGCTGCTATCATGAACGGAAAATATGTGAACGCTGTGCCGCTGTACCGGCTCGAAAAAGAGTTTGAGCGTTATGGACTGTCCATCACCCGCCAGAACATGGCAAACTGGATGATCCGTCTGGGCGAGGAATATCTCGGCATCATGTATGACTACCTTCATCAGCTGATGTATGACTATCATGTCATACAGGCAGATGAGACACCGGTACTCGTACACCGGGATGGCAGACCGGCGGGAAGCAAAAGCTATATGTGGGTCTACCGTACCGGCTTCATGTACAAGGACAGACAGATCGTGCTCTATGAATATCAGAAGACCCGTAATGCCTCACATCCCCGTACTTTCCTAAAAGATTATGCAGGGATATGCGTTACTGATGGGTATCAGGTATATCATACGGTCGAGAAAGAACTGGAAGACCTGACCATAGCCGGATGCTGGGTGCACTGCAGAAGAAAGTTTGACGAGGCCCAGACCGTTGTGCCAAAGGAACATCGGAAAGAGGCTATGTCCTATCTGATCATGAAGCAGATCCAGGCTATATATCGCGAAGAAGGCCGTTTATCAGAGCTGTCTTCCGAAGACAGACTCCGCCAGCGTCAGTCAGTGGTAAAACCACTGGTGGATGCTTTCTTTGCGTACCTTCATCAGAATACAGATAAAGTTCCGGGAAGCGGTAAGCTGCGGGAGGCATTCACTTATGCGCTGAACCAGGAAAAATATCTGAAAGTATTTCTGAACGATGGAGACGTGCCGATGGATAACAATGCCAGCGAGCGTGCCATCCGAGGTTTCTGTATCGGAAAGAAAAACTGGGAGATGATCGACACGATCAACGGAGCCACCAGTTCAGCGATTATCTACAGCATTGCAGAGACTGCAAAAGCAAACGATTTGAAACCGTATGAATATTTCAACCATCTGCTGACAGAGCTTCCCCAGCATACGGAGGATAAAAACCGGGATTTTCTGGCCGATCTTCTTCCCTGGTCAGAAAAACTGCCGGAATATATACGGAAGCCCAAAGGAGCAGACCAGAAATAATGCAAAGGCCGTGAAAACGGCCTGATATTTGTCAAGGTACTTGGAATCTACCGTTTACGATTGAGGCAATAACGAAATAATTACAAAGCAATAATACTGACAGGAATCACTACAAAACAAGGGTAGTATACACCTTTTTAGATGTACACTACCCCCAATATTGCTATAAGTTTAAATATCCCTTTTTACATAGAATCTTTTATAGCTTTAAAATATTAGCCACGACCGAATATCTTTCCAAATATTTTTATGATAGAACTAATAATCTTATCTAAAATACTTGTTGATTCCGGCTCTGTTGCTTCTTTTGACGCAGTAAATGTTACGCTGTCACTTTCGCCATAAACTACTTCTTTATCGCTATAAGAAGCCTCATCTAATTTGTAACCTTCTGGAAGTTCAAGTCCCTCCACTGCAGACTTAATATCATCTGCAACAAATGTGTTAGTCTCTCCTTTGATACCATTAGCAACAAGAGATGTAGACGCAAGCTCATTACCATCTGCATCGTTTACCGTAATATTAAGAGTTGCATCCGCGTAAGCAACTTCCGGCTCAGACGGCTCTTCTGTACCATTCAGATAATTTAAAGCTGTTTCAATATCTTCTTCCGTCAATTCACTCAACGTTGCTTCTGGATCATCACAAACCTTAATCTTTGTAATAGACAGAAGACTTTCTCCTGTGTTTGTTATTGTAAAGGTCTGGTTTAAAGTAGCTTCTTTTTTCTCCGCAATTGTATAGAACATATCTGTACTTGTTTCAATCCGAGCATCTTTATCATTTACTTTATAAGAGGTTGTAGCAACAGGTGCTTTTAGACCAATCTGCACTTCTCGATTCGTTGAAATTGCAAACACTACAGATTCTTTCGGAAGCAAGAATAACTCATTCTTTGGTCCATTGTCCAATAAATCTTTGCCACTATAAGCAGTATTCCTATTTAATTCAACACTAGTCAATTCACCTGTTGTTTCTTTGCGAACTTGTGCATATATGTCAGCCGAAGTATCTGTTACACTAATATCCATCGCCGTCAAAACATAATCTCTTAATTCTATATATGTCGGATTATCTTCTAAATCATCTACATAATTTTCATTATTTTGATCTTTAAGAGTTCCATATACGCGGAATCCATCAAAAATAACTTCCGTATTGTCTGCACTAGTAGTTGTTATCTTTACTGTATAACTTCCATAAGTCAAACCTGTAACGGAAACGGCAACTAGGTTTGCCTCATCCTTATCACTATAACCACCGGCAATTGTGCTATTTGATGTAGTCTGTACTGTGGCAACTTTTACAAGCTTATTATCTGCATCTCGCACTTGTACAGCTATATTTCCTGTATCTTCTGCACTATTTATATAAAGATCTACTCCTGTACCTGTAAAACCAAACTGTGCTGTATCTCCTTTTTTAGCACTGACTGCATATGTGCCATTAGATGCACCTGCTGCATCATCTGCATAAACCGCATCATATCCATATTCATCGGAACTTTTACCTGCAATTTGTTTAGCCTGAGTAGTATTTAATGCATTCCCTATTTTTTCAAAGCCATTCAAATCTGCAAAATCTTCTTCATAATACACTGTTGTTGCTGGAATAAAACCGATACGAATCGTTTCGTCAAAACATTTCACAGAAACCACATCAGTACCACCTAATACTTTTTCCGGTGTATAAATCAAATTGCTTCCTTCAATTTTAGCTGTACCATAGTTTGTAGTATCATTTATTACTGTAATATTGTTTGCCGTAGCATTATCTGCAATAT
>SFQZ01000149.1 GCA_004562915.1 bacterium | reverse complement strand
TTATCTCAGTACGAAATACTGTTCATACCATAATAAGAAAGAGTAAACGGTGTAAATCTTTCTGTGGTAGTTTCCTACTTTGTTCTTATGGTCTTCCAGCCATTTCATCAGAATATTTCTGTCGAAGAATTCAGAAACAAAATCCTTCTGGAACATTTCTTTCACGCGGTTGTAGTATTTATCCTCGCGGAGCCATACGCGGAACGGTACGAGGAAACCGAGTTTTTTGCGCTGTGCCCAGTCCATCGGGATGTGGGAAAGAGCGGAGGTACGGAATGCTTTCTTCGTCTCTTCTCCCTCAACACAGTATTTGGTGTCGATACTGCGGGCGAGTTTCCACACTTCTTTGTCCAGATACGGAACGCGAAGTTCCAAAGAATGAGCCATGGTCATTTTGTCTGCTTTCAGAAGTATGTCATGCGGCAGCCACAGGTGCATGTCCAGGAAAAGTTTTTTATGGAAATCATCCTGGTCTTTTACCTGGTCAAAATAAGGTTTGGTCACATCCTGATATCTTAAGTCAGATTTATATTTCGGAGCCAGCACTTCATTTGCCTCTTCGTTGTCCATGATAAATGCCTGTCCGATATAGGAATCTTCTACAGAAGTTGCATTTCTCTTCAGGAAATTCAGACCGCGGTGATTTGGTTTGCTTGCAGCCCAGTCGCCGAGCTTCTTACGGATTGAAGCCGGAACTACCTTGCGGTAGAAGTCACCGGATTTACTTGGTTTATACGTATCGTAGCCGCCGAACATCTCATCGGCACCTTCCCCACTCAGGACAACCTTGACATCCTTTGCAGCCAGCTCAGACAGATAGTAAAGCGGTACGGCTGACAGGTTCGCATGCGGTTCATCGGAGTGGTACTGTACTTCCGGCAGGGCATCGAAGAATTCGTCGGAAGAAATCTCTTTCTTGGCATTGGACATATGAAGGATGTCGCAGAGATCCTTGGAGTAGGTGGTCTCGTCGAAGCCGCCCACTTCAAATCCAACGGAGTAAGTCTTCATCGGTTTAACGGTGGAAGCAATGTAGCTGGAATCCACACCGCCTGACAGGAAGGAACCAACTTCTACATCACTGATCTGATGGTAATCAACCGATTCCTGAATGGTCTCGCCAATCAGTTTGACAGTCTCATCGAAGCTTCTGTCCTGCTTCTCGTAGGTCGGGTCGAAATATTTGGTTGTCTTAAAGTCCTTGCCGTCGTAGGTAAAATAGGTTCCCGGCTCCAGTTTGTATACATCCTTGAACATGGTCTCAAGAAGTGGGTTGTACTGGAAGGTCAGGTACATTTTCAGTGCTTCTTTATTGACTTCTTTATGAAAATGCGGGTGGGCAAGGAAAGATTTGATCTCAGAACCAAAAAGCAGACTTCCGTTCATTTTTGCATAATAGAACGGTTTGATTCCGAAATAATCTCTTGCGCCGTACATGGTGTGATTTTCCTTGTCATAAATTACGAAGGCGAACATGCCGCGGAGCATGGAAGCGGTCTTCTCGCCGTAGGTCTTGTAAGTCTGGAGAATGACTTCGGTGTCGGAATTGGTCTGGAACGTACATCCGTGCTTCTCGATCAAATCCTTGCGGATCTCCTGATAATTGTAAATCTCACCGTTAAATATAATGACATGCTTTCCATCTGCGCTGTGAATCGGCTGTGTGCCACCCTCCAGGTCAATGATACTTAAACGACGGAAACCAAGTGCTACATAATCATCTACAAAACTGCCCTTGCTGTCCGGGCCGCGGTGCGCGATCAGCTCGCCCATCTTATCGATTACTTCTTCTCTATTGAAATCGCCAGTGCCGTAATAGCCTGCAAATCCGCACATATTTTTACACATCCTTTCCGAAAAGTGGTTGTTTCTGATGCTTTGCATCATTATAACTATAACATAGCTGGTATAAAATTGACAGTGTAAAGTTTGGAAAACTCATTTTATTGAGTAACTTAAGAAAATGTGAAATTTTTGTAATTTGTCGTAAAATGGTGTTTTCTGTAGAAAAAATGTGCTAAAGTATTAGTACAAATCAGGAAGGAACCATATCGATGATAGATTTTCGCTTTGATAGAACACAGTTAAATGGAATAAAAGAAAGAAAAAAACTTCTAAAATACAGAAAGATAGCTATTCTGGTACTTGGAATTGCAGTTGTTCTTTTGCTGCTCCTTGGGATGGGCAGAATGAAAAAAACAAAGGAGGCTGCGCGGATCGAGAAAGAAAAACAGGAGGCAGTTGAGAAAGCCGAGCAGGCGAGAAAGGACGCCGAAGAGGAGCGGGAAAGGCGGATCGAGCAAGTACTGACTTCTGACAAATATGGAGCACAGCTCCGGGAGCTGTATGCGAGATATCCTCAGGTGGAGAAAATTCTGCTGGACAGAGATTCCTACCCGGACTGGCTGATTGAATATTTCACAAAGCATAAAGAGGCAGTGGACTGGGTCGTGGATTATCCGGAGTACATGGCAAAAGGGTCTGATGCGCTCAATGAAGCAGTTCCGGCATCGGTTGATTTAAGTGAATATCAGCTCCGTAACAATATTCCGCTTTACTATCAGTGGGACCAGACATGGGGATATGCGTCATACGGAAGTGGTACGATCGCAGTCAACGGATGTGGTCCGACTTGCCTTGCTATGGTCGTGACAGGACTCACCGGAGACGGAAGTGCCACTCCGAAAAAGGTTGCCGACTTGAGTATGGAGTGGGGATATTGTACAAATGATGTTACGGACTGGGCCTTGATGACGGACGGAGCATCCCGGCTGGGGGTACACTCCTGGCAGATTACCAAATGGACGGTCGAAGGTGTACAGAGCGAATTGCGCGCAGGCCATCCGATCATCTGCAGCATGGGCCCCGGGGATTTCACAGAGCAGGGGCATTTTATTGTGCTGACAGGAGTGACGGACGATGGAAAGATTATTGTGAATGATCCAAACAGCCGAATCAACAGCCGTAAAAAATGGGATGCGAAAAGGTTGCTTGATCAGATGAAAGGGATGTGGGCATTCAGCGTGTAAAAACGCTGGAATGTCCACATTTTTCTTGCATTTTTCGGGAAAATATGGTATAAGTAAGTATTGTCGAGAGACATTTGATGGGTGGATTCCCGAGTGGCCAAAGGGGACAGACTGTAAATCTGCTGCAATATGCTTCGGTGGTTCGAATCCACCTCCGCCCATTGGTGTATGGCTAAAAGAGACAGTGCAGAGCACGTATGCTCTTTGATTTAAGCCGGTTAAACACCTCTTGCCGCAGTGGCGGAACTGGCAGACGCCCGGGACTTAAAATCCCGTGGGTAGCGATACCCGTACCGGTTCGATCCCGGTCTGCGGCACACGAAAAACCCCGTTAATTCGGGGCTTTTTTTGTGTGCCGAGCACGGCACTAATCTTACTGGTAAAAGTTCAGTTACGGTATTTACCGCCAAGTGTAGCGAAGCGCAGGTTGGTGTTAGTAAGGGTATGGACGCCTACGCAGAACGATATGGTGAAAAATAAGATCCATTTACCACATATAAGCTGTAAAATACATAGGCATGGACGGTGACAATGACTGTGAGCAAAGGAGAAACTTTGCATATTTTTGAAGAAGTATGCATATATTAGTAATGGTATTTATATTAATAAAAAATAAGCAAACAAAAAATAAATTGAGCAAACAAAATCAATTGAATTTGTTTGCTTATTTTGTTATATTTTGTTTAATGAAGGGGTGAAAATGATGTTAAGCGAAGAGTTGATTGAATTAGCAAATCAAACGATGCATCTAAAAGCCGAGACTCAGACGTTAGAAGTGAACGCGGTACATGAAGGCTGCCCTAAAAAACTTTATGATACATTATCCAGTTTTTCCAATCAGGACGGTATTTACAGTGGCCGAGCTAGATGGAGAATTCATTTGTTCAGCTGAAATTCCTTCTGCGGATCTGACGGAACGTCCTTGCTATTATTCCGGAGCAGGGCGAATCAAAGGTTCCTATGTTCGGGTCGGAGATGCAGATCTTCCTATGACAGATTATGAGATATACACTTATGAAGCATTTCGAAAGCATCTACACGATGATGAAAAGGAGCAAAATAGTGGAACGGATACGTTGCTGGAATTTTGCAGGATTCCGAGAACACGCAGGGAAATTGAAGATTATCTGGGAATCAATACTGTATTTTATGTGATGCAGCATTATGTGCAGCCTTTGGTTGCAAGTGGAAAACTTGTAATGACAATACCGGAAAAACCGAAAAGCCGGAATCAGAAGTTTGTGGCAAAAGAGGAAAGAGAGATGTTCTAATATGAAAGTGGCAGATATGTCAGCGGAGCAAAAGGTGAAATATATGACGACGGATCCGATTGGGCGTCTGGTAAGCCAGATGGCGATACCGACGATCATCAGTATGTTGGTGACATCATTTTACAATATGGTAGACACGATGTTTGTGGGAAGGATCAATACCCAGTCGACGGCAGCGGTCGGGATTGTATTTTCGGTGATGGCGATCATTCAGGCGTGCGGCCAGGCAGGGCTTGTTCTTTTTGCCGCTGTGCTTGAGTGTGCTGAAAGAGCTGAAATAACAAGCGTTTTTGCCAATTTTTGGTGCTGAAACTATAGAGAATCAACAAAAAAATATTAGCATAATAAGAAATATTGACAAAAACGCTATGATCCTATAGAATAGTAATGCATACAAATTACTACAAATTCTGAAGCAACTTGGAAGAAATTAGTCGAAATGTATATGAATTTGTTTTGATGAAAATTATTTAAAATTGAATAACAGAATCTGATAACATTTACGATGGTAGGATTTTGCACTGTTATAAAAGAATCCACATGGGTAAGAAAACACATTGAGATTAATTGTTTCGTACTGTTTCCTTAGAATGTGGTTTTTTTGTGTTATAGATTAAAATGCGACTTAATGACAGTAAATAATTCAGTAAAGGGTTAGGGAAGATGTAGTAATTAGCATTATCAAAGGAAGAGGTGCAAAGATGAGAGGAAAGAAGATCAATGATACATTTGCAAGAATGTATCGAAGTTCACAGTATCGTATCTGGTTATGGATTCTGGGATTCTTTACAATGCTTGTGACATTTATTGTCTACAGATCTAAAAAAGGCAAAGATGATTTTGCGGTAATGAAAGAAAAACTTAGAGACGAACTTGAAGCACAGGGAGTAAAAGAAAAATTTTTGGAAGACGCATTGCTTCAGGTAAAGAAAAAGAATGAGTATTTTAAAAAGACCATGTCGGATAGCGAATTGAAGAAACAGGCAAAAGC
>SFQZ01000148.1 GCA_004562915.1 bacterium | reverse complement strand
GAGTGCTCCACTGTTCTCTCCATGTTCCTTGTAACTTGTCCACCACATCAGTTCATTATAAAAATCTTAGATTTTTGTCTTGACAACTGAGCCACTATAGAAGCCACATCTGTAAGCCACTTCCCATCACACCAATTTCTCCCGGAAAACGAGCATCACTCACCATTAATCGAATATTTTCGCTTTCCGTAATATTATATTCAAGCCCTATTACAGACAAACCTTCCCAACTTTTCTCTGCCAATTTTTTGAAATCTTTCCAATACTCACTTCTATAAACTAATATTTCATTCCGGAAATGGCGTGAAGAAAGATAAGTATCTTTATCATTAATTACAGTATCTTCCGCTAGCTTTTTCTCATTTTCCTTAATCAAACCAATCTGTGGAAGAATACTTATATTTCCAAAATGATAATTTTTTGCCTGTGCCTTTGTTACAATATTATTCCCTTTTGGATCATATAAAATTGCGAAAGCCACATCTTTATTTGCCAAAATCACTATCTTACATCCATCATCAAATACAGCTGTCACTTTTGCCGTTTTTTCTTCATATAAATATACAATCCCGCGCAAATCAATTTTTAATTTATCCGTATCAATTCGAATACCTTTATATCTTGCAGATATACCTAAATTCGGTGTAACCGATCTGTAATTTGTCCGCTGTGCCTTTCCCGATGCATAAGAAATCATGCGAAGAGCTTCAATCATACTGGATTTTCCTGCATTATTTCTACCCACAATTATCACCAGTTCCTTATACTTAATTTTTGATTTTTCAAAACATCTATAGTTTTCAAACTGTATCTCTGATATCATTCTTAACTCCTCTGATATCCAGAACGTTAATCATATTTTATTTTATACATCTATCAGTATATTAGGCAAATCAGTATATAGTATACTGATTGGATTACCTACCAATATTTTCACGTTTTCAAGACATCTTTTGTATATATGCATTTATCTTTGGAATGTTAATAGAATTCCTCCGCTCCAGAAACTGATCGCATGTTTCCGATGATAATGCCTTGTCCAGATATCCATCCAGTATATCCTGGTCCTCTTCTTTCAGGATTATTTCTTTGACTTTTTCCGGCACTTCTCCTGTTTTTGATAAGATCTTTAACAAAATCTGTTGTGTATTTTCAATTTTGCCCTCGATTTTTCCTTCGATCCTACCCTGTTCTCTTTCATCTTCAATCAGTTCTTCCAACAACATATAGCGTTCCTCCATTTCCCGGCTGGCTTTTACATTTGCAATCGAGAATCCTAACACAGTTCCAGAAACTCCATACAAAGTTCTTCATCCACCATCACAGCTCCGAACGTAAAAATGTCTTTGATGGTCAGTTCCTGCAATTTCTTACGTTGTGCCATTTTCTTTCCTTCTATTATTTTCTGATACGGAGGAATTCCATATATTCATTATAAAAAATACAGTTGGGAATTTCAACAGGGATCCGTCTAATAAAATGTTAATATAAGGTCTCTTTCAGTTTTGCAATCGTTGCTTCCCAATCCGGCACGAGCATATCCTGTTTTTTCACATAGATTACTTTATACATATTATCATAAGGAATTCTGTCTTTCACCAGATCATACTGGAACAGAGAAGGGGCTTTTGCCAAAAGGCTCCACATCTCATCTTCCGGAATATTATGTGTCACCAAAGGAAGGATCTCTTCTGCAAAAGCATACAATTCCGCAATACTCATATTTTTCATTTTTTCCATTATTTTCGTCAGCACAGTTCTCTGCCGCTCTGTACGCTCATAATCCGCATTTCCTACATAACGGATTCTTGCATATGCAACTGCCTGAACGCCGGAACATGTTTTTGTTCCTTCCTGTAAAAAATAATAGCTTGTGGGATTCAGGTTTTTCAGGTTACACATTTCTTTTATATAATTATTGGCAACTCTTACTTCATCTTTGGAAAGAGTCAGCTCCACACCGCCTATTTTGTCTATGATATCGATCATACTGTTAAAATCAACCGATACATATCGGTCAACCTGAATTTTATAATTCTGTGTAACTGTTTCCAGAAGTAACGGACCCGCTCCATTGGCATGGGCAGCATTCAACTTTCTCATACCGATACCGGGAATATCCACATAGGTATCACGCATCAGAGATATCATACTGATCTGTTCTTTTTTATAATTCAGTGACATCAGAATCATACTGTCCGAATTGCCCGCCCAGGAAGTATCCCGGCGATCCACTCCGATTAACAGTACGTTGTACACATCCCCGTCATTGGTAATAGGCTCTGATTCTGAAAATTCCGCCATCTTCTGCTCCAGCTCCGCTTCCTGCTCCGGTGTAAGCACCTCTCCCTGTGCTTTCTCAGGATCTATCTCTTCCACGTCTTCTCCTGTTTCCGTAAATTGATTCATGGCATCTTCGTCGGAGGTATAGTTTGTTTTTTTATAAAAACCGTGGGTTAAAGCGTAAGCTGTGACCCCCAAAACGATAAGTACAATCAGTAAAACAGCAAGTACAATAAATACTATTTTCTTTTTTGCCGACTTTCTCTTTGATGATCTTTTTTTCATAACTGTTCTCCTCTTTCATAGTATCAGTTGTACTGTTTTTTATCTGGTATCATTTGATTTATTTTCATAAATCCGAATACAAATCAGCCTTATAAACGCCATCCTCGATTAATTGCCGGAAACTATCCACAACCGCTGCCTTATCTTCTTTATATGTAACGCCAAACCATTTGTCTTTCGTTTCCAGAACTTTAACAGTACATTCTCCTTTGCGAAGCAAGCTTCCGATCAATGTCGGCAGCAAATATTCCGCTTTCAGTGGATTTGCCGGAACATCTTTTTCAAAGAAACCTTTGAAATGTTCTTCCAACACTGACAGAAATGCAGGCGCACTGCCTTCCTTAGCCGGAAATCCCCACATATTCATAGATACATAAGATTCCGGATTAAGTTTTATCCCGTCTGCTTCCGCACCAATGATGCTGCTAACAGGATCAACGGTCTTAGTAATATTACCGGTTTCCACCACATCGATCACATGTGTATGACCTTCCGCCACTTTACATACCCCTCTGGTGACACCACCGTTATCAGACAGTGTATTCTTCAAAATAAAACCAGCCATGGAAATAGCAGAGTCATCATGTTCCAAAATCAGCCAGTCATGCATCTGACGAAATGCTTCTTTTCCGTAGTAGTCGTCGGCATTGATCACCATGAAGGGCTCATGGATGATATCTTTCGCAGCTAAGACCGCCTGTCCGGTTCCCCAGGGTTTTGTCCGGCCCGATGGAACTTCACCCGGCACATTGTTCAAATCCTGGAAAGCATAAGAGATTTCCACATCCAGTTTCCTACAGACAGCTTCTATCCGATTACCGATCCGCTCTCGGAAATCAGCCTCAATATCCTTGCGGATTACAAAAATAATTTTATTGAAACCGGCTTCAATGGCATCATGAATGGAATAATCCATGATAATTTCATCGTGCAAACCAACCGGTTCTAATTGTTTAATGCCGCCACCGAAACGAGAGCCGATACCGGCGGCCATGATTAGTAAGGTTGTGTTTTTCATGAGTTCTCCTTTACTGCTTTTATAGAGCATACCTTGATACACTGGTAACATTGTATGCATTTGCTTTTATCAACCTGTGGCTACTCAAAGCCTTCTTCATCCTCGTCCATAGAAATAGTCTCTTTAGGACAAATCGCATAACAGGCTGTACAGCCACAGCATTCTTCCTTTTTCTAACGATTTCTTGAAGCTACCTTTACGGATGCGACATCTTCTTTGTAGGTCATGCCGTACAGATGTCGTTCGTCTTCAGCACTTTCGCGGACATCATGCCCTGCTCCAGCAGCTCACCGTTAAAGAGATATTCGGCTTTCTGCGGAACCTTTATAATGCTTTTTTCAACAAGGGCTGCTAATCTGCCCTCATATAAGTTAGGGCAGTGGTCAAATACCTTCCTATAATATCCAAGACAAACATGGTATTATCAGCACATTCATTTCTTTCACCCTCTTCGCTTTTTCATTTTTGTCAATAAAGTCAAAAGAACGCTTTTTAATATTTTTTTATTGATAATTACTGCAATCGCACATCCCAAAACAATATTGACTATAATTAATACCAGTGCAATAATCCAGCAAATGGCGCACATTAAAACAAGCAACACAATCAATAAGCAGAAACGCCCCGTACTAAACTTAACCTTATCCAACTGCCTTCATATATGGTATCGCATAGGCAAACACAAACACAAATCCAAGAATTAGCCCGAAAGCCATATAACCCCACATCAAATTATAAGTCTTCTTATCTTCAATCGCATTAATTTCTGAAGCTGGCCTAATATGCAATTGATCACATCTAGTTATATCCTCTGCTGATGCCTCTCCAACCGTATTTCCAACAAACATACCAATCAAGCTACACACAAGACCTATAAAGAATGGATCGAGATAAATCGGGAGTGTAATATCAGTTAATGCAGCGATACTCTTACTAATCACGCAGCCCAAAAAACCAAGCAACATTCCCCAAAAAGCTGCTGCTTCACTCATAGCTCTCTTTCAGACGCTTGCAATAGCCACAATACCCCATGCGCTAGCAATCACTGTTCCCCCAAAGTACATAATCCTTGAACGACCATACCATTCCAAGCTTATCCAGGGCTTCAACCATCTCCGCACTCAAGCTTCCGTTCTTATAGCTTCTTCTAAGGTTTTCAATCCAGGCTCCAAGTGGGAAGCCATCGTCACACTCATATGATGCTGGAACTCGAAGATGTCCATTTTCCTCTTCATATTCCTTTGCCCTTTCAAGTCTATATTCACTATCCCATATGGTCTGGTTGATTTTCCAATCCATACCCAGCTTTTCCAGAGCATCGATTTTCCTTTGTTCGAGCATGCCGTTTGCGTAAAGAATCCTTTGTGCATGCAACCACCTATACAACCCCTCGTTATCCTTGTATCGGACATTGGTACCATACTCCAGGCATTCCGTATATCTGTATTCCCACGGATCCTCAAGAGCTTCTTTGATATCCGAAATGATACGCATGATATCGCGCTGCTTTGGAGTGATGATAAACGAGATGTCGTTTTCTCCCGGTTCCTTTTTCGATCCGTTTCTTTCCTTAAAGCCAGACTCCAATACTGTCAGGCTGGCAGCATTGTTTACAATATCGTAAGCGCCAAATATTCCTGCGGATTTCTATTTTCCTGGTTTGCTCTATAATTGTAGGTGAAAGATATTTAGACTACTTCACTACAATTACGGAGGAT
>SFQZ01000030.1 GCA_004562915.1 bacterium | reverse complement strand
GGTGCTACAAGCATGACAATTGCAGCAAGTGCCAGCGGAGTATATAGTGAAGCTGGTATAGAATTCAGTAAATTGGTTCCAGCTACAGGTACACAGGACAGTAATACAATGGTATTTTGGAAGGGAACACGTCTGGCAAGTGACAACAAGCAGACAACTGGATCTGGCGTGGATAAAACAAACTCTGGTACAGATTTCACTTATATCCGTTATTGGGAGGGTTCATGGGCCTATTCAGCAGATGGCAAAACATGGACAAATGTAACAAGTGGAGATCAGATCGTAGCTTATTATCTTCAGAAGACAGAAGTAACTGACGAGGTTACAACAGAGGTTGTGGATTGGGGTGTCATTCCTTCTACAAGTTATAACAGTACAAACTTTGTTTTGGTTGATTTTGCTGTAAAATATGAATCCGGTGAACTTACACCATCTTCTTTCCCTGTCAGTGGCAAGACAATGGCATTCCACTGTGACCCGAGTGATACGACAACCGTTCATCAGTATAATGATGGAAGCAGCACTACATGGTCCAATAATTATCGTGATATCGGTATGATTAAGGCGGAGGAAACCGCTGATTATGAAGTGTATATGATTACTGTAACCCCAACAAGTGACAGCAATACAACACAGGTTGCGAAAAATGCCAATACAGCTACAAGTTACACATATGATGGAACAGAGAAGGTAGTATGGGTAGATGATGAAGCCAATCTGGGTGATTTTGCTGATGAGAGCTTACATTATACAAGTATTTCCGGCGATATTACTTATTCTGTAGGCGGAGAACCGATTGTACCAGGACTCGAAATTTTTAGCCGTCATGGTATGTTGGTAACTTATTATGTACGTGCAAAAGTTACAGAGGATTCTTTGGCTGTTCATTATATTGATCAGACAGCTAATCAGGAATTTTATAGTTATAATATTGCAGTAAAAAGTGGCACTTTGTTCAATGAAAATATTGGACTTGCTGATCCTTGGAAAGGCAATTTGGCAAACGGAGGTGTTATAAACTTACAGGATAAAACGCAGACGGTATCTGCAGAATTGAGTACAATGCCGGCAATTGGAGCACAGTATCGCTATAGTGAATATACCTGTGTAAAAGTAGAACGAAGCGAAGATGGCAAGGATGTTTATCTGTATTACACCTTTAACAATGCCCATAGCTTTGTTGCCGACTTTGGTTTGCCATTGAAAATTACTACTGATGATTTGGGTATTAGTGGTAGTTGGACATCGCCATCTATAGCGGGTGCTAAATATGGTACAGCAACGGCAACAGTTGGCGAAGGCGTGACATATACACCAACGGTAACATTTGGAGGAATCGAAACACTTCAGCTGACATTGACTGATAATACTGGTTCTGTAACCCACCAGATTTACATTTACCCGGCAACAACGGTTTACTATGAGGAAGGATTTGCATCACTTGAAGGATTTACTGATGGCAGTAAAGGAAGCAGTAAACAGACTACACAGATAGCCGGTAAGTCATTTGATAATTATGGTTATGATCGGGCTTATGAAAGCACAGGTGCTTCTGCAGGTACTCAGGCAACTGCTTCTGGAGAAGCAACTGCAACTTTTGAATTTGCCGGTACAGGGGTTGAACTGTATACCAATAATACCACTGATACAGGAAATCTGATGGCGAAGTTGTATCTTGTAAATCCGGATGGTACAGAAAAACTTAAGAAGACATTGTTTGTTCAAACTGCTCAGAAAAATGGTGATGAGGAAAATATTACGACTGGGCAGGCAATGAGTGCTTACAATGAACCAGTTGTAGTTTTGACAGGTTTAGATTTTGGTAATTATAAACTTGTTGTAACAAACTCAAAAGTTGATTCAACAACAGGATATAAGCCAATTAATATCGATGGATTCAGAGTATTTGACACATTGAATGATAATGCAAAAGGAGAAGGAAATTATAACAGTTATTATAAAGCGGATCTTGAAGACAATCCTACTTTTGTTGAAATGAGAGATCAAGTACTGGCTTCTTTAAGTGCAACGTTAGAGAATTCGGATAATGCATTGTATAAAAAGGAAATTGCAGGTAATATTTACTCTCAGATTTATGCGACAGGTGCGAAAAATGGCGCGGTGGTTATTACCAATAATCAACAATACACAAATGAGCAGCTCCAGGATCTGTTAGATAATGGTCCTAAGAATGAACTTTATCTGCAGCCTGGTCAAGCTCTTGTATTTAAGATAAATACAGATCGTCAAGTACAGCTCGGTATGAAAGTTGTAAACAATCAGAATGCAACTTATACATTAAATAATGAGTCAAAGACTCTTTCAAGCAGTACAGATATGTTTTATGACATACCTGCAGATGAAACAATTACTATTGTTAATCCTAAGGAAAGTGTAGCAGTAATAGGTATCACACTTCTGAAGATATGCGATGATCCAAACGCAGCATTTGCAGAGCTGACAGTGGAAGATCTTGAAGAAGCAGTAGGATATCTCTATGGTGAGGGTATCGAGGAGGAAGCACCTTCAGAACCGGAAGTTTCTTACGCTGATGCAACTTTGAACATCAGCCTGAGTGATGAAAGTGGTAATGCACTGGGTTCAACAGCACTTACAGCCAACGGTGTTGTTGATGAGAGAGCTACATTTGCTGCAGCGGACATTGAAGCAGCAGTAGCAGGTTTGGTTCCTGAGGGATATGAACTGAAAGATGCATCCTACAGTGATGTTGAAGTTGTTTATGGCGAGACGGGAAATGTTACATTCACGGCTTCTGCGAAAGAAACCGATAATGAAGAAGTGACAGAACCGGAAGAAAATCCGGAAGAGAAACCGGAACAGCCATCAAACATCTTGAATCAGATTATCAAAAATATCAGAGATTTCTTCAAGAACCTGTTTGGCAAATAAGAATATTTTAAAATGAGAAATAAATAATATCTCAAAATAAGGTCTATAGAGAGCAGTTGTTTCTGGCTGATGAACAGTCGGGAGTGACTGCTCTCTTGATATAATAAAAGTATTTGTTCAAGAATTATTTGTGAGTCATCATGAAATTTGCTATACTGAAAGCAGAATCTTTCAAAAAAGTCAGATGAAATGAGGTGTGAGCATGATTTATATTAGCATCGATGATTTTTATGAAAAAGTCCGTTCTTTTTCCAAGATGAGCAGACAGGAGGAGATCGAATGTGCACGGCAAATGAAGCAGGGAGATGCTCTTGCACGTGAGCGATTGATACAGAGTTATCTGCCAATGGCAGCCAGTCGTATAAAGCGTGCACCATCTCAATATCAGAATCTGGGGCTGGTGTTATATTGTCAGCAGGCATTGGAAAAGGCTGTGGATTCTTTTGATTTTCTTCAGGACAGTGAACCCTTTTCCCATCGGTTAAACTGGCATTTGCGACAGGCAGTTACGAGATATATGGCAGAACGGTAAGAATAACATCTGCGACAGCGCAGATGTTGACATGAGGGAACGAGAATACTATAATGAGCACGGTGTATTCCTTTTGGAGGTAAAAGAATGAATTCCAGTATAACATCGAAAGAAGCAATTTTGCTGGTGTGCAGGAAAATTGTAGCGACAAAAGGTTTATCGGCACTGAATATGAGATTGGTTGCGGATGAATGTCATATTGCACTGGGGACGTTATATAATTATTATTCGGATAAGGATGAGCTTTTGCTTTCCACGGTTGAAAGTGTGTGGAAGGACATTTTTCACATGAACCAGAAGTGCAGCACAGAGTTTTCCTTTCCTGAATATGTGAGATACATTTTCGAGTGCGTTCAGAAAGGGGCGGAAGAATATCCGAATTTCTTTACAGCACACTCCATCAGCATCGCCAATTCTAAAAAAGGTCAGGCAAAAAGTATCATGGAATGTTATTTTCAGCATATGAAAAACGGTATGCTGGAAGTGTTAGAAGCGGATGGAAACGTAAAATGTGATGCGTTTACTGAAGATTTTACAGAGTCTGAGTTTATGGAATTTGTCCTTGATAATCTGTTATTGCTGCTTGTAAAAGGAAGAACAAGCTGCGATTCGCTCGTTGAAGTGATATGCAGAACTGTATATCAGATGTAATCTATGAATAGGATTTCCCGTGATCAGGCGGGATTTCTTTTATAATCAAAATGAACATTGTTCAGAATAGGAGGAAAAACTTATGCAGGCAATTTTTGAAACATTATTTGACGTTGTGTATCTGGTCACAGTGATCACACTGGGAATCCTTATGATACGCAGCAGTAAAGGAAAGAAACAGTACTTTTTGTTTGGTGTGATGGCGGTGACACTGGGATGTGGGGATGCCTTTCACCTTGTACCGAGAGCAATTGCTCTTTGTACCACCGGACTGGAAAATTATACAGCGGCTCTTGGTATCGGTAAATTGATCACATCTGTCACAATGACATTGTTTTATGTGTTGCTGTACTATGTATGGCGTTTCCGTTATCAGGTTGATGGGAAGAAGAATGTGACAGCAGCTGTGTGGGTACTGGCTGTTTGTCGTATTGTCTTATGTCTCATGCCGCAGAATGCATGGACCGGAAGCAATCCACCGCTTTCCTGGGGAATATATCGAAATATTCCATTTACAATCCTGGGAGTGTTGGTTGTGGTTTTGTTTTACAAAAGTGCAAAGGATACACAGGATCAGCCGTTTTGTTTCTTGTGGCTGGCTGTTGTGATCAGCTTTGCATGCTATATACCGGTAGTGTTGTTTGCGGATACAATACCGCCGGTGGGAATGCTGATGATACCGAAGACCTGTGCCTATGTCTGGGTAGTACTGATTGGTTATAATGCGATGAAAGGAAATAAGTGAAAATGAAAAAATATCTGAACATTTCTCTGATTTATGCGATTGTGATAATCTTCGGCTCGGGAATCGTGGGGACAGTTGTATATTTGTTGATGTAGAGAAAAGTGATGGGAATGGAAGTCTTTTCGACATTTTGGTATAAATCAGCGGTTTGGGGCAGATAGGTCTATACTTTACTGTACCTCTCGATGAAAAATGTTGTTTCAGCTCAAAAATCCGCCAAAAACTATACCAAAGTTAAAAAACTTTTCATTCTCGGGTGGAGTTACTGTTTATGTTACTGAAAAAACATAGCCACATTGTATTTTTCCGTCTAATCCGTTATACTGAGAACAGAGAAATATGTGGCAGGGAGGTCGTTATTATGGAAGGAAAAGTAGCAATTGGAATACAGGATTACAGTGTTTTGATTGAGAATAAGTACTTTTATATCGATAAGACTTCTTTTATTAAAGAATGGTGGGAGAGTGGGGACAGTGTGACCTTGATCAACCGTCCTCGCCGTTTCGGAAAGACACTGAATATCAGCATGACAGAGCAGTTTTTTTCTGTGGATTATGCGGGACGAGGTGATCTGTTTGAGGAATTGTCCATATGGAAAGATGAAAAATATCGGAAATTACAGGGAACCTATCCCGTTATCAGTTTGTCTTTTGCCAATGTAAAAGAACGGAATTATACCAATACCAGAGATAAAATATGCCAGCTTATTACGAATCTGTATGTGAAGTATTCTTTTTTGAGAGACAGTGATGTGCTGACGGATAAAGACAGAGAATATTTTGACAGGATATCTGTAAATATGCGTGATGTGGATGCAACACTTGCCTTGTATCAGTTGTCAGATTATCTGCACCGATACTATGGGAAAAAGGTTATTATTCTTTTGGATGAATATGATACTCCTATGCAGGAAGCGTATGTGGACGGATTCTGGGATGAACTTGTAGCCTTCACCAGAAGTATGTTCAATGCCACATTTAAGACCAATCCATGGCTGGAACGAGGACTTATGACCGGGATTACGAGAGTGAGTAAAGAATCTATCTTTTCGGATTTGAATAATCTTAAAGTAGTAACTACTACATCTGATGAATATGCTACAGCTTTTGGATTTACGGAGCAGGAAGTATTTGCGGCATTAGTGGATTATGGACTGGGAAAAGAAAAAAATAAAGTAAAACAGTGGTATGACGGATTTATTTTTGGATATCACAAAGATATTTACAATCCATGGTCTATTTTAAATTTTCTAGATACTGGAAAAATCACCACTTACTGGGCAAATACCAGCTCTAACAGTCTGCTGGGAAAACTGATCCGGGAGGGCGATCGCCGAATTAAGGAAAAGTTTGAGAGGCTTTTAAAAGGAGAGGTTATCCATACACCGATTGATGAGCAGATTGTATATAATCAGTTGGATGGAAATGAAGAGGCAGTCTGGAGTTTGATTCTTGCCAGTGGATATCTGAAAGTTCTTTCTCATGACAGGCTGGATCTGTTGGAACCGGGAAAAGAGCAGATGTATGAACTGACACTTACCAATTATGAAGTAACACGTATGTTTGAAGGCATGGTCCGCAGTTGGTTTGCAGGAGTGAAGGCAGATTACAATGATTTCATCAAAGCCATGCTGTTGGATGATCTGGATGCCATGAATGCGTATATGAATCGTGTGGCATTGAATTCCTTCAGTTATTTTGATACGGGAAAGAATCCCTCAGGAGAGGAGCCGGAACGTTTTTATCATGGGTTTGTGCTGGGATTGCTGGTGGATTTGCAGGACAGATATGTGATCACGTCCAACAGGGAGAGTGGATTCGGAAGATATGATGTGATGTTTGAGCCGAAAAATCCACAGAAAGATGATGCAATTATCCTGGAGTTTAAAGTGTTTAATAAAAGAAGAGAAAACAGCCTGGAGGATACTGTAGAAGAGGCCTTGCGCCAGATTGACAATAAGCAGTATGCTGCAGGTCTTATGGAAAAAGGAATCTCAAAAGATCGGATTCGTAAATATGGATTTGCATTTGAGGGAAACAATGTATTGATAGGATAGATATAGACTGGAAATTTTACTATGGGAGGTGAGACAGGATGGCTCAGGATATTGCCGCAGCCAGAGTTGTTTTCAATTGCCAGGTGCCGCTGGTACAGCTTCCGTGTATGGGTGTGGTTTCAGAATTTTCCACTACAGAACCGGAGTTGGTCTACTGGCTGAAAGGAAAAAATAAACTCTGTGACTATCTGGTGGAAAATACAGTCACAGAGGCAAGGATTTGTTTACAAAATTAGCAAAAAATGACTAGATGAAGGAGGACTACGGACAATGAAATTTACGGAAGGTTACTGGCTTCCCAGTGAAAAAGCACATCCTGTTTATGCCACGCAGGCTTATGAAATTGAAAAGATTCCGGGTGGTATGCGTGTACTGGCGACTACGAAGAAAATTGCGAACAGAGGGGAGACACTGAATCTTCCTACTATTACCATTGAGTTCGTGGCTCATGCGGAGGATACGGTATCTGTGGAAGCATGGCATTATGAAGCATATGATGAGAATGTTCCATCTTTTGAGAAGCAGGAAGAAATATATGAAAATGTAAACGTTGAGATTACGGAGGAGGAAGCCCTGCTGGATACAGGGAAGGTTCAGGTACGGGTAAGGAGAAAAGATTTTTCTTATACTATGGAGGCAGACGGAAAGGTACTGACCGGCAGTGGATTTCGTAACTTGGGATATATGAGATGGGGCAGAAAAGAAAGCACCATGTTTCCGGAAGCAAATTATCTGCATGAGGAAATGGAGCCCTATATGGTAAGTGAACTGTCCCTTCAGGTAGGAGAATGTGTATACGGTCTGGGTGAAAGATTTACCGCATTTGCAAAAAATGGACAGGTTGTGGATATGTGGAATGAAGATGGGGGAACGTCTTCACAGATTTCTTACAAAAATGTTCCGTTTTACATGACGAACTGTGGATACGGTGTGCTGGTGGACAGCACGGATCGTGTCTCTTTTGAAGTAGCCAGTGAAAAAGTGGAATATGTAGGATTTTCTGTTCCGGGAGAACGGATCAAGTATTATTTCTTCTATGGTCCCCAGCCGAAAGACATCATGAATGCTTATACACGACTGACCGGAAGACCGGCACTGCCTCCTGCATGGTCTTTTGGACTGTGGCTGTCTACTTCATTTACTACCAATTATGATGAAGAAACTACGACTTCCTTTATTGAGGGAATGGAAGAACGGGATATTCCGCTTCGTGTATTTCATTTTGACTGTTTCTGGATGCAGGAATTTCACTGGTGTGATTTTACCTGGGATAAAAGATATTTCCCGGATATTCGTGCAACACTGAAAAAGTATCATGACAAAGGACTGAAAATCTGTGTATGGATCAACCCTTATATTGCACAGGGAACTTCCTTTTTCCGGGAAGGTGTGGAAAATGGCTATCTTTTGATGAGGGCTGACGGAAAAGGTGTCTGGCAGACAGATAACTGGCAGGCGGGAATGGGACTTGTGGATTTTACAAATCCGGATGCGGTGCGCTGGTATACAGACAAACTGCGAACCGTTCTTGATTGTGGGGTAGACTGCTTCAAGACAGATTTTGGTGAAAGAATTCCAATTGATGTAGTTTATCACGATGGCAGCAATCCCAGGGCTATGCATAATTATTATACATATCTCTACAATAAAGCGGTATTCGAACTTCTCAGAGAATACCGGGGAGAAAATGAAGCGGTACTGTTTGCCAGAAGTGCAGCAGCCGGAAGTCAAAAGTTTCCGGTGCACTGGGGCGGTGACTGCTCGGCAAATTATCCTTCCATGGCAGAAACTCTGCGAGGCGGATTATCTTTTGCCATGAGCGGATTTGCGTTCTGGAGTCATGATATTTCCGGATTTGAAAATACAGCAACACCGGATCTTTATAAGCGATGGACTGCCTTTGGGCTTTTATCCACACACAGCCGTTTGCATGGTTCACAAAGTTATCGTGTACCGTGGTTGTTTGATGAAGAAGCATGTCGGGTGACAAAATTTTTTACTAATCTAAAGTGCCGCCTGATGCCGTATATTTATCAGAAAGCCGTGGAGGCAAGTCAGGAAGGAACACCTGTGATGCGGCCGATGGTTTTCGAATATCCAAAGGATCCTGCAGTAAAATATCTGGATCAGCAGTATATGCTGGGTGAAGCTCTTCTTGTGGCACCGGTGTTCAGGGAAGATCACAAAGCGGAGTATTATCTTCCTTCCGGAAAATGGACGGATTTCTTTACCGGTGAGACCAGAGAGGGCGGAAAATGGTACAGTGGAGAGTATGATTATTTTTCATTGCCTTTCTATGTACGTGAAAATACCATTCTGGTTATGGGAAGCTGCGAGACCAGGCCGGATTACGATTATAATAATCAACCGGTTGTCCGGGTTTATCATCCGGCCGAGAATATGACCATCTGTGCCAAAATACCGGATATCCATGGAAATACGGTTAATACCGTATATGCTAAAAAAGAAAATGGAACAGTAAGAGTGTGGTGTGAGAAGGCAGATACAGAAATGACAGTGGAAGTGTATGAATGAAGGTAACAGCTCAGGAGTGCAGTCCTGAACTGCTACGAATAAAGTTGAAAATGCCTGATACATATGATAAGCTAGTTGTGGCTATGGAAGTTAATTGGGAAGGAATCAACGATCATGAATTACATTGTCTTTGATCTGGAATGGAATCAATGCCCTTATGGAAAGGGTCAGGAAAACGAAAGAATCCCTTTTGAAATCATTGAAATCGGGGCAGTTAAACTGAATAATGAAAAACAGATCATTGACCAGTATCAGGTACTGATCCACCCGCAGGTATATAAAAAGCTGCATTTTCGTACGAAAGAAATCATTCAGCTGGACATGAAAGAACTGGAACAGGGACAGGCATTTTATAAGGCTATCCGTGAATTTTTAAGGTGGTGCGGAGAGGATTATCGTTTCTGTACCTGGGGAAATTCTGATCTTCTGGAGCTTCAGAGAAATATGAAATATTATGGCGTCCTTCAGCTTTTGAAAGGACCGATTCCATTCCTTGATGCACAGAAGCTGTTCAGCCTTGATTATGAGGATGGAGAAAGCAGAAAATCACTGGAATATGCGGTGGATTTCCTTCAGATCGAAAAGAGAAAAGATTTTCACAGGGCACTGGCGGATGCATGGTATACGGCTCAGGTATTTTCAATGCTTCACAATGATGTTGCCGATGTTTTTTATTCGATTGACTGTTATCAGAATCCACAAAAAAAGGAAGAAGAGATTCATGTAATATATCCCGGTTATGAGAAATATATATCACGGGAGTTTCCATCAAAAGAAGATGCACTGATGGATAAGGAAATTACCGGCAGTCGATGCTTTCTGTGTGGGAAAAATGTACGGAAGAAAATACGCTGGTTTGCCAACGGACAGAAGAATTATTACTGCCTTGCGTATTGCCCCCGCCACGGATGGATGAAAGGTAAGATCCGCATGAAAAAAGCGGAAAGCGGTAATATATTTGTAGTCAAGACTATGAAAATTACAGACGAAGCGGAAGCGCAGATGATCCGGGAAAAGAAAGAAGAAATCAAGCGAAAACGCAGGGAAAAAAGAAGACAGGAAAAGAAATAGCGGACAGATCCCTGTCCGCTTCCCGGTTATTCATATGAATAATTACAAAAAAATGTAAAAGTTCATATAAATAACTGCATATTTACGAATGGATTCCTATGAATAATGTGATAATATATGTATATAATATACCGGATGGAAGAGGATTATCACCTTTTTTTAAATCGTGTATAGGTTTTCATAAAAGGAGGATGCGATGTGGAAAGAGATATTATGAAGCAGTTAGTAGAATGGAAGAATTCTGCAGAGCGTAAACCTTTGCTGCTTACTGGAGTGAGACAATGTGGAAAAACGTATGTATGTAAAGAATTTGGTGAGCAGTATTTTGAAGATACAGCTTATTTTAATTTTGAGGGAAATAAAGGTCTGGCATCTGTATTTGAATATGACTTTGACATTGAACGGATTATTGATGAACTTGGCAATATAATTCGGGGAAAAGAAATTATACCGGGAAAAACATTAGTGATTTTTGATGAAATACAGTCTTGTCCGGCTGCAGTTACATCATTGAAATATTTTTGCGAAAATAAGAGAGAACTTCATGTTATTTGTGCGGGTTCGCTGCTTGGAGTGTCGATAAAAAGAGATAACATATCATTTCCTGTTGGAAAGGTGGATCGGCTTTTTATGTATCCCATGTCTTTTTCGGAGTTTTTGAGAGCAGATGGAGGTGAGGGAATTTATAAAGGAGTTCAAAAATATGATCTGGATAGAGAAATCCCTGAATTATATACAAAGGCTTTGGAAAAAGCATTGAAATATTATTACATCGTGGGTGGAATGCCGGAAGTTGTGGCAAAATGGGTCGATACACATAATTTTGAGCAGATTGAAAAGCTTCAGGATAATATTTTGCTTGATTACAGCAGTGATTTTGCAAAACATGCACCAAAGACGGATATCCCTAAATTGGGCTGGATATGGGATTCTATTCCGAAACAGCTGGCAAAAGATAATAATAAATTTGTTTTTTCTCATGTAAAAGCCGGAAAACGTTCCAGTGAACTGGAAGATGCGTTAGAATGGCTTGTGGATGCCGGTCTTGTATATCGGCTGGAGTTAGTGACAAATCCGGAGCTGCCGTTAGCGTTTTGTGCAGATGCGTCATTTTTTAAAGTATACATGGCTGATGTGGGATTGCTTCGCAGAAAATCAGGAGTATCTCATAAAACTATTATGGAGGATTCTGATTTATATAAGAATTTCAAAGGGGCTTTTACGGAAAATTTTGTGTTAACTGAATTAAAAACTCTGGGAATTGTTCCATATTTCTGGAGATCCGGGAATACGGCAGAATTGGATTTTTTGTTTGAATATGAGGACAGAATCATCCCTGTGGAAGCAAAAGCGGATATCCATACGAGAGCAAAGAGCTATCGACAGTTCTGTAAAAAATACGGACCTTCCCTGGGTTTTAAATTTTCTATGAAAAATGCAGGAAATAACATGGTGGAAGATACGGCAACGTACAGTGTACCATTATATATGATATGGCGAGTAAAATCTTTTCTGAATGAGAGATGAAAACAAACCGGACAGGGGAAGCGGACAGGGGACAGACCTGTGTCCCCTGTCCGCTTCCCCGCTTCTATTTCTTTCGTTTTTTTCTTTTGATGAAAAGTACAATCTCCATGATAATCACTAGCAGCAGTATCGCTGACAGTGCATAGATATAAACTGGAATTTTTTTCAAAACATCTGTAATAGGAGAAAGTTTTGCCAGTATTTTATGATAAAAGTCAGAGGTGGTTTCAGAATCAAAAACCGTTTCCGAAGTCACTTTGTTGTCGGAGACTGTTGGTGTCTGTCCGGAAAATGCAGTCAGCCGTTCATAGAAGTCTGTTTTGGGGATGAATTCACTTCCCACAGGGTATTGATTGTATAAATATGTATGATACAGATTAACATCATCCTGGGAGAAGCTTGTTGTTACCTGATCCTGCGTTGCTGTAGCCGGAATTGTGATGACTGTGGTAGGACGAAGGTTTTCTATTGTACTTGCCTCACCGGAATACAGGGAAGGGTACAGCATGCGTGTACCCGGGCAGTTGGTCCGGGAAAAAACAGTGATGTTCTGGAAGTTATTAAATCCATAATCCAGAAGGGATGCTGTATCGGTATAAATCTGTGCACCGTTGGTTCGAAGGGACACACATATCAGTCGGCGTCCGTCCCGCTCGGCATAAGTAACAAGTGTATTCAAAGCGGCCTGTGTAAATCCGGTTTTTCCTCCGGTACATCCTTCATACGCATAAATACCTTCCGGAAGCATTTTATGGTGGTTACTCAGCCACCGTTTTTCTCCACATACATTTGTCGTTGGTATGCAGTAATATTGAGTCTGACATATCTGGCGGAATCTTTTATTGGCATAGGCTGCCTGTGCGATCAAAGCCATATCATGTGCCGTTGTGTAATGGCTTTCATCCGGGAGTCCGTTGGGATTGGTAAAATGCGTGTTTGTGCAGCCAAGTTCTGAGGCTTTCTGATTCATCAGTTCTACAAATCCGTCTACACTTCCGCCTATGTGTTCAGCTACTGCCAGGCAGACTTCATTGGCAGATTCCAGCATCATTCCGTACCAGCATTCATCCATGGAAAGAATCTCTCCCACCCGGATACCGATATGAGAACTGTTTCGTTCAATTCCATAAATGGCATTTTTAGAAAAAGTAACTCTCTCATTGGGACTGGAATTTTCTATGGCTAGAAGTGTAGTCATGATTTTGGTAATGCTTGCCGGATATTTTACTGCATCCATATTTTTGGAATACAAAAATGCACCGCTGTCCAGATCCATAACTACGGCAGATTCAGCCCATACAGCAGGACCTGCAGGCCATCCTTCTGTCTGGTCAGATTGGATGGGTTCAAAGTAAGCATCCGGTTCCAGACGCTCCGGTTCTTCCTCATTTTCCCCGTTTTCTCCTGCTGAATCAGGATCGGTGACGGTATTTTCAGCGGCAGCTGCACCAGAATCTGCATTTTCCTCTGTAGCAGATACAGATGCGGTTCCCGACAGGACAAGAATGATAGCGACAATAAGCGTCAGGATTCTTTGCCGGATAAATCTCTTAGTCATTACAATCTCCTTTTTCAAGTTTAAATCTTTTATTACTGTTCCCATTGTATCATGTTATGGTATATTTCGACAATCAGTTATTGAAAATGTACGGATAATTTGTAATTTTGCAGTAAATCCGTTATACTGTATGTTTGAAATGATTAGGGTGTCAGAAGTGATTACGGATTGTTTCGCTGCAAGAAGCTCGCACTGTAATCATAAAAATATCCAGGGAGGGAAACACATATGGAACATGAATTTAAGTGTGATAAAAATACTGCAATTGTGGATACGAAACAGGGAAAACTGAGAGGATATGTCTATGACGGCATAACTATTTTCAAAGGAATACAGTATGCTACAGCAAAGCGCTTTCATGCTCCGGTTCCTGTAGAACCATGGGACGGAGTGAAGGATGCCACAAGCTATGGTAATGTGTGTCCGCTGATTGAGATGGAGAAACCCCAGGGGGAATTACTGGTACCTCATCGTTACTGGGTGATGAACGAAGATTGCCAGAATTTGAATGTATGGACTCCGGCATGTGATGGAAAGAAACGTCCGGTTATGGTGTGGCTTCACGGAGGCGCTTATGAATCTGGCTCTGCAATTGAACATGAGGCTTATGAAGGAGAAAATATGTGCCGGATCGGTCAGGTGGTCGTGGTATCTGTCAATCACAGACTGAATATTCTGGGCTACTGTGATTTGTCGGCTTATGGCAAAGAATATGAAAATTCAGGCAATGCGGGAACGGCTGATCTTGTTGCGGCACTTCAGTGGATTCATGAAAATATAGAGAATTTTGGAGGTGATCCGGATAATGTTATTTTATTTGGACAGTCCGGTGGGGGTGGAAAGATCACAACCCTGCTTCAGACACCTGACGCAGACGGATTATATGCAAAAGGAATCAATATGAGCGGAGTTGTCAGTATGTCTTTGAAAGACAGTACGGAAAGTGGTGAAGAACTGGCAATTGCGTTGATGGCCGAACTGGGAACTGAGGAAATAAAAGATCTGGAGACAGTATCTTTTGACCAGCTTGCGGAAGCTTATAAAACTGTCAGAAAAGAATTTGAAGAAAAAGGGAAGATTTTAAAATGTACACCACATCCAAATGCATTTTATGCGGGAACACCTGAAGTGAATGGATTTCGTAAGGAGACATCGCAGGTTCCGCTTCTGGTGGGAACCGTGTTCGGGGAGTTTACTTCCTTTGCCGCAACACCGTATGATAAGCACAGTATGACAGTGGAAGAAGAACAGGCGATGATAAAAGAAGTGTTGGGCGAAAAAGCTGCAGAAGAATTGATTCCGCTGTTTAAAGAGGCATATCCGGAGAGACATCTGATCGATCTTTTGAATCTGGATTTTCTGTTCAGGCTTCCGGCACAGGAGTTTATACGTCTTAGAAGCGCATTGAATTCGTCTACATACTCTTACATGTTTAATCTGGATCTTCCGATTGACGGAGGACGTACACCGTGGCATTGTGCAGATATTCCCTATGTGTTCCACAATACAGAGATGGTACCGGTAACACAGGAAGAAGGAGTGACAGAAAAGATTGAAAAGCAGATTTTTGATACTGTGATGGCATTTGCTCATACAGGCGATCCGAATCATGAGGGAATTCCATTCTGGCCGGCGAGTACACCCCAGGAGGAACATACGCTGGTAATTGATAAAAATGCAAGAGTGTTATGCAATTATGATCAAAAACTGATTCCTTTATTTGCAAAATATATGGGACCAATCTTTGCAAAGCAGATGGAAAAAGGAGATGGACAGATACAACATTAATTTTAATACGGAAATTATTTGCCCTCGTTCTGCAACAGGACGAGGGTGTTTGCATTAACAGGTGTCAAAAAAGTGATATGTTTATGTCGGTTCAGTTATAGAGTGATATATAGGAAATTGCTATAATACGGCTAACAATATACTTGATGTACACGCTTAATAAATAGCTGATGTTTGGGTGAAAATCAAGTGATACAGAAGAAAGATAAAGGAAGAATAGAGATGACAGGAGAACAGTTAAAAGATTTGTTAAAAGACATGTCGCTGGAAGAAAAAGTAAATCAGATGAGCCAGGTAGTGGGAGGCTTTTTTGATGATAAAGGAGTTGTTACAGGACCTATGGAAGAGATGGGATTTACAAGAGAAAACATCGATTTGTCAGGATCTGTGATTGGTTCTATGGGAGCTAAAACTCTGAAAAAGATTCAGATGGAATATATAGAGAAACATCCGCATCATATTCCGCTGTTATTTATGTTGGATATCATTAATGGATATAAAACAATATTTCCGATTCCTTTGGCACAGGGTGCAACTTTTGAACCGGAATTATCTGAAAAATGTGCAGCAGTTGCAGCCAAAGAGGCAGCGGTAAGCGGATTACATGTAACATTTGCACCGATGACGGACCTGGTGCGTGACGCCAGATGGGGACGTGTTATGGAATCTACCGGAGAGGATCCATACCTGAATGGATTGTTTTGCGCCGGGATGGTAAAGGGGTTTCAGGGAGAAAATCTCAGTGATGAATATAAGATCGCAGCCTGTGTGAAACATTTTGCAGGATATGGAGCACCTACAGCAGGAAGAGATTATAATACGGTGGAATTATCAGAACATACTTTCCGTGAATTTTATCTGCCTTCTTATAAAGCTGGTATTGATGCAGGCGCAGCACTGGTTATGACTTCATTTAACACGATAAACGGAGTGCCGGCAACTGGCAACAAAAAACTGATGCGAAGTATTCTTCGTGATGAACTTGGATTTGATGGAGTACTGATTTCTGACTGGGCAGCGATTGAAGAAATCATTTATCATGGTTATTGTGCAGATAAAGAAGAAGCAGCAATCCGTGCAGCAGAGGCGGGTGTTGATATCGATATGATGACTGGAATCTACTGTGATAATCTCTGCCGTCTGGTAAGAGAAGGAAAGATTGCAGAAGAACTGGTGGATGAATGTTGCATGCGTATCCTGGAACTGAAAAATAAACTAGGATTATTTGAAAATCCGTATAAAGATGCAGATGAAGAGAAAGAAGAGGAATTGATTCTGTGTAAAGAGCATCGAGAACTGGCAAGAGAAGTTGCCAGAAAATCTTTCGTTCTGTTGAAAAACGAAGAAGAGATACTGCCGCTTGACAAAGAAGTGAAAACTGCATTTATCGGACCTTATGTAAATAACCGAAATCTGATGGGAGCATGGTCTTTCATCGGCGAGGCAAAAGATATTATAACAGTAGAAGAAATTATGAAACAGGAAGAAACGGCAGAGGATTTAATCTGCTGTCAGGGATCTCCGATGTTGGGAACAGATGTGGTTCTGGAAGGATTTACCGAAGAAACACAGTCAGTATGTACCCCGGAAGAAGAAAAAAAGATGATGGAAGAAGCTCTGGCAGCTGCTGCACAGGCGGAAAAGGTAGTGCTGTTTATCGGAGAAGACAGACTGCAGTCTGGAGAGGCTACCAGCAACGCAAATATCCAGATTCCGCAGATTCAACAGGAACTTTTGAATCGTGTGACTGAGGTAAATGAGAATACTGTAGTAGTTCTGTTTTCAGGCCGTCCGCTGGATATCCGTGATATTACAGCAAAAGCAAAGGCAGTTCTTGAAGTATGGATGCCTGGTACTGAGGGTGCTGGAGCGATTGTAGATGTATTGTATGGTCGTTATAACCCGAGTGGAAAGCTAACGATGAGTTTTCCTTATTGTGTAGGACAGGTTCCAGTGCATTACAATGAGTACTCCACAGGACGTCCGCATGTAAAAGGAAAAGACAAAGACCGTTTCCGTTCCAAATATCTGGATATTCCAAACGAACCACTGTATCCCTTTGGTTATGGACTTAGTTATACAAGCTTCGAAGTTTCAGAGATTTTACTGGATAAAACAAACATGAAAGAAACAGACAGTATCCATGCAAGTGTATCTGTGAAAAACACTGGAAAATGTGTGGGTACAGAAACTGTTCAGTTATATATTCACGATGTTGCCGCAAGCGTGGTACGTCCGGTAAAAGAATTGAAAGATTTCAGAAAAATCGTGTTGGAGCCGGGAGAAGAGATTCAGCTAAAATTTGAGATTACAGAACCACAGTTGCGTTTTATAAGTGAAAATGAAATTTTTGAAAGTGAAGCAGGTGTATTTGAAATTTACATCGGCACAGACAGTACCACAACCAATAAAGTGAAATTTACACTTGAAAAATAGGAAGATTTTTGATACTGTGATGACATTTGCACATACAGGTGATCCGAATCACGAGGGAATCCCATTCTGGCCGGCACGTACACTGGGGGAGGAACAATACAGCATTAAATAATGAATGATCAATATATAAAATGTGAATGCAAATTTTTATTTTATAAAAGCGATATATTATGATATAATAAAGACAACGATAATAACAGTATTTATGAATATAATGATGTGACAACTACTGGAAATTCTTTGTATGCATGTAAAGAGATACTGGAACGAAATGGGGCTATTCAGGTGGAGATGTTTGCTTTGGGGAAAGCAATATAAGATATGAGGTAGAGAAGATGAGTTATTCTTCATTTCAAATATTATCATGTATGAAAGAAGATTCAAATTATCCTGAAGAAATGCGTGCGATTACGGGAATGCCTTCAAAAATATTTTATAAAGGTGCAATTGAAATTATTAATCAGAAGAAAAATATTGCTGTGATTGGAAGCAGGAAGTGTTCAGAGAGAGGTCGTGAACTTTCATATTATACGGGAAGAATAGTGGGGATGAAAGGTATAAATCTTGTGAATGGATTGGCACTTGGATGTGATACAGAGACATTAAGAGGAGCACTTTCGGTGGGGGGGGGAATGCATTGTTGTAATGCCTTGTGGTCTGGAACAGATTCAGCCGAAATCAAATCAGAGGCTGGCAGAGCAAATATTGGAAAATGGTGGATGTATGATAAGCGAATACCCTGTCGGAACTCCAATACAAAGATACAGGTATGTGGAAAGAGATCGTCTTCAAAGTGGAATCAGTCAGGGAGTTTTGATTGTGGAAGCAGAACAAAACAGTGGGACTATGCACACAGCGGATTTTGCGAAAAAACAATATAAAAGGCTGGCATGTTATTACGAAGCATTATTCAGAGATGCTTTAGGAAATAAGTATCTGGCTGCCAGCAAAAAAGCGGAAGTGTTAAAAATGAAGAGGATTTAAACAAATATTTAAAAAGTATCGCAGACGAGGAGAAAGATGAACAACTATCATTTGAGTTTTAATCATATGGAAAGCATTGATTACTCATGAGGATGATAATATGGATTTCAAAACAAATGCACATCTTACGATTGATGAAATTTTAAAAGAAAGCAGTGCAGAAATCGGTAAAATCCCTTGACAAGCCTTTCTTTCACTGCTTATAATGTTCTGAGATACAAAAACAGTGACGGAGACAGTAGTCTGGATTTAAAAATCACAGCGAGTCGGGGAAGGTGGAAGCCCGATATGAGTAGAAGCAGATGAAGATCACTCCCGAGTTGCTATCTGAAAGAAGTAGGAGATGCCGGATTTCCCCCGTTAAAAGGAACGTGTATCGGTGTAAAAACCCGTACGCTGTAAGAGGTGGTATAACGAAGGTATTTGCCCTCGTCCTGTTACAGGACGAGGGTTTTTCTATCACAGGAAAGTCTGTTGACTTTCCTGTGATAGAAACCCTCCGGGGAGATGTACACGATGCGCAGAGGAAAGCTGCTGAAGCAGCTGCGCATCGGCACTCAAAGTATGCAAGCCCCTCGTAAGTGAGGAATATGGGAAATTGAAGTGGGCTTGCCCACTTTATTCTTAATACAAAATTTAAAAGGAGGTTCCGCCATGTATCAGAAAGTATCAACTAATCTGAATTTCGTGGAAAGAGAAAAGAAAACAGAACAATTCTGGAAAGAAAATCGTATTTTCGAAAAAAGTATGGAACATCGGAAAGAAGGTGAGACATATACCTTCTATGATGGACCGCCGACTGCCAATGGAAAACCGCATATCGGACATGTGCTGACCCGTGTAATTAAAGATATGATTCCCCGTTACCGTACTATGAAAGGCTATATGGTACCGAGAAAGGCAGGATGGGATACCCACGGTCTTCCGGTTGAGCTGGAAGTGGAGAAACTTCTGGGTCTGGACGGAAAAGAGCAGATTGAAGAGTATGGTCTGGTACCGTTTATTGACAAATGTAAAGAAAGTGTCTGGAAATACAAAGGAATGTGGGAGGATTTCTCCGCAACCGTAGGTTTCTGGGCAGATATGGACAATCCGTATGTTACGTATCATGATGACTATATTGAGTCCGAATGGTGGGCGTTGAAACAGATCTGGGACAAGGGTCTTTTGTATAAAGGATTCAAGATCGTTCCTTACTGCCCACGCTGTGGAACTCCGTTGTCCGCACAGGAAGTGGCACAGGGATATAAAACTGTAAAAGAGCGTTCTGCTGTAGTACGTTTCAAGGTTGTTGGGGAAGATGCCTATTTCCTGGCATGGACCACAACACCGTGGACACTGCCGTCCAATGTGGCGCTCTGCGTGAATCCGTCAGATACGTATTGTAAAGTAAAAGCTGCTGATGGCTATGTTTATTATATGGCAGAGGCGCTTTTGGATAAAGTTCTTGGCAAACTGGCTGAGGATGATAAGCCTGCTTATGAAGTGCTGGAAACTTACAAAGGAACTGACCTGGAATACAAAGAATATGTGGCATTATATGAATGTGCAGCACAGGAAGCAGAAAAACAGCATAAGAAAGCACACTATGTGATCTGTGATGATTATGTAACTATGTCTGACGGTACCGGTATCGTTCATATCGCGCCGGCTTTTGGTGAGGATGATGCCCGTGTGGGACGTGAGTACAATCTTCCTCTGGTAAAATTCGTAGACGAAAAAGGATGCATGACTCCTGAGACTCCATTTGCAGGAATGAGAGCAAAACCGTCCAAAGCGGAAATGGAGAAAGATCCGAATGTAAAGAGTGCGGATCCGGAAGTGTTGAAAGATCTGGAAGCAAAAGGACTTCTGTTTGATGCTCCGAAGTTTGAACATGATTATCCACACTGCTGGAGATGTGATACTCCGCTGATCTACTATGCGCGTGAATCCTGGTTTATTAAAATGACCGCTGTCAAAGATGATCTGATCCGCAATAACAACACCATTAACTGGATTCCTGAAAGTATCGGAAAAGGCCGTTTCGGTGACTGGTTGGAAAATGTGCAGGACTGGGGTATTTCCAGAAACCGTTACTGGGGAACTCCTTTGAATATCTGGGAGTGTGAGTGTGGTCATATGCACTCCATCGGAAGCCGTCAGGAATTGTTTGAGATGAGCGGTGACGAGAGAGCAAAAACAGTAGAACTGCATCGTCCGTATATCGATGAGATCACCATCAAATGTCCGGTCTGCGGAAAACCGATGCATCGGGTACCGGAAGTTATTGACTGCTGGTTTGATTCGGGAGCAATGCCGTTTGCACAGCATCATTATCCATTTGAAAATAAAGAGCTGTTTGAGCAGCAGTTCCCGGCACAGTTCATTTCCGAGGCAGTTGACCAGACACGTGGATGGTTCTATTCTCTGTTGGCTGAGTCTACATTGCTGTTTAATAAGGCTCCGTATGAGAATGTAATTGTTCTGGGCCATGTGCAGGATGAAAATGGTCAGAAGATGAGTAAATCCAAGGGAAATGCGGTAGATCCTTTTGAAGCTCTGGAGACTTACGGCGCAGATGCGATCCGCTGGTATTTCTATATTAACAGTGCCCCATGGCTGCCGAACCGTTTCCATGGAAAAGCAGTACAGGAAGGTCAGAGGAAATTCATGAGCACGTTGTGGAACACTTATGCGTTCTTCGTGCTGTATGCAAATATTGATGAATTTGACGCAACCAAATATAAACTGGAATATGATAAACTGTCAGTCATGGACAAATGGCTGCTGTCCAAGCTGAATACGGTAATTCAGTCTGTAGATGATAATCTGGCAAATTACCGGATTCCGGAAGCCGCAAGAGCACTTCAGGAGTTCGTGGATGACATGAGCAACTGGTATGTAAGAAGAAGCCGCGAGCGTTTCTGGGCAAAAGGAATGGAGCAGGATAAGATCAATGCGTATATGACATTGTATACTGCCCTGGTGACCATTTCCAAAGTGGCTGCCCCGATGATTCCGTTCATGACAGAGGATATTTACCAGAACCTTGTAAGAAGTATTGATAAAGATGCGCCGGAAAGCGTACATCTGTGTGACTTTCCGACTGCAAATAAAGAGTGGATCGACAAAGAGCTGGAAGAAAATATGGAACATCTGCTGGATATCGTCGTTATGGGACGTGCCTGCAGAAATACTGCCAATATCAAGAACCGTCAGCCGATTGCTAAAATGTATGTAAAGGCAGATTACGAACTGTCTGAGTTCTATGTAACCATCATAGAGGATGAGTTGAATGTAAAGAGCGTGGAATTTACCGATAACATTGAAAATTTCATTTCTTATACATTCAAACCTCAGCTGAAAACAGTGGGACCGAAGTACGGAAAACTTCTGGGAGGCATCCGTCAGACACTTTCCACACTGGATGGAAATAAAGCTATGGCAGAACTTAGAAGTTCCGGTGAATTAAAACTTGACATCAATGGTAATGAAGTTGTATTATCAGAGAGTGATTTATTAGTTGATACTGCACAGATGGAAGGTTTCGTGACAGAATCCGACAACAAACTTGCAGTAGTACTTGATACAAATCTTACCCCAGAACTGATTGAGGAAGGTTTCGTAAGAGAAATCATCAGCAAGATTCAGACGATGAGAAAAGAAGCCGGATTTGAAGTTATGGATAAGATTAACGTGTATGTGAAAGACAACAAAGTAATCGAAGACATCATGAAGACACATGCCGAAGAGATTCAATCAGAAGTACTGGCAGAGGAAATCCTGCTGGATACTACACAGGGTTATGAGAAAGAATGGAATATCAATTCTCAGAAAGTAACCCTTGCAGTTGAGAAGAGGTAAGTGATCGTTCAAAACCCATTTTATCGGAATGATCGCGAAGTATGACAATGGGATATTGAGGGGGATGGAGCAGGAGTAATGCCCTGTCCCCTTCTTTTGTGCGGAATCGGGCACTGTGACTCGGGAGCGGGATTTGAACGTTTGAAGAGTACATACGGTTTGCACAGATTTCCGGATTGAATGAGGAGGTAAAGGATGTTGAACAAGCAGTTCACGAAAGAAGAATTCAAGAAAAGTGTAAAAGAAAATGTAAAGATGCTTTATCGTAAGACAATCGAAGAAGCAACTCAGGAACAGGTTTTTCAGGCTGTTTCTCTGGCAGTGAAAGATGTAGTGATCGATAACTGGCTGGAAACTCAGAAACAGTATGAAAAAGATGATCCGAAGATCGTTTATTATCTGTCCATGGAGTTCCTGATGGGCCGTGCACTGGGTAATAATCTGATTAACCTGTGCGCATACGATGAAGTAAAAGAAGCTCTGGATGAACTGGGATTTGATCTGAACGTGATCGAAGATCAGGAGCCGGATCCGGCACTGGGTAACGGAGGTCTGGGAAGACTTGCAGCATGTTTCCTGGATTCCCTGGCAACTCTGGGATATTGTGCATATGGATGTGGTATCCGTTATCATTATGGTCTGTTCAAACAGAAAATTGAGAACGGTTATCAGGTAGAAGTACCGGATAATTGGCTGAAGAATGGATATCCATTTGAACTGCGTCGTCCGGAATATGCAAAAGAGATCAAATTTGGTGGATATGTTAAAGTAGAGTATGATCCTGCAACAGGAAGAAATCATTTTGTGCAGGAAGGATATCAGTCTGTAATGGCTATTCCTTACGATATGCCAATCGTAGGTTATAATAATAAAATTGTAAATACCCTGAGAATCTGGGATGCAGAGCCGATTACCGACTTCCGTCTGGATCTGTTTGACAAGGGAGAATATCATAAAGCAGTAGAGCAGGAGAACCTGGCTAAGAACATCGTTGATGTTCTGTATCCATGTGATGATCACTATGCAGGTAAGGAACTGCGTCTGAAACAGCAGTATTTCTTTGTATCTGCAAGTATTCAGTCTGCTATTGAAAAATTCAAGAAAAAACACAATGATCTTCATGATCTGCCGAAGAAAGTTGTATTCCAGCTGAATGATACTCATCCGACTTTGACAGTTGCAGAGTTGATGAGAATCCTTATTGACGAAGAAGGAATGGGATGGGATGAAGCATGGGATATTACAACTCATACCTGTGCTTACACAAACCATACCATCATGGCAGAGGCTCTGGAAAAATGGCCGATCGAGCTGTTCTCTCAGCTGCTTCCTCGTGTATACCAGATCGTAGAAGAGATCAACCGCAGATTTATTCAGGAAATCATGGCTAAATATCCTGGAAATCAGGAAAAAGTGAAGAAAATGGCAATCATTTATGATGGTCAGGTTAAGATGGCTCATCTGGCAATTGCCGGTGGTTTCTCCGTTAACGGTGTTGCACAGCTTCATTCTGAAATCCTGAAAAAACAGGAACTCAAAGATTTCTACGAGATGTATCCTGAAAAATTCAATAATAAGACAAACGGTATCACTCAGAGACGTTTCCTGCTTCACGGAAATCAGCTTCTGGCTAACTGGATTACCGATCATATCGGCGATGGCTGGATCACAAACCTGCCGGAACTGGCAAAACTGAAAGTATATGCAGATGACAAGAAAGCTCTGCAGGAATTCATGAATATCAAATACCAGAATAAAGTACGTCTGGCAAAATACATCCAGGAACACAACGGAATTGAAGTAAATCCACACTCCATTTTTGATGTACAGGTTAAGAGACTTCATGAATACAAACGTCAGCTGATGAATATCCTGCATGTAATGTATCTGTACAACCAGATCAAAGCACATCCGGAGATGGATTTCTATCCAAGAACATTTATCTTTGGGGCAAAAGCAGCAGCAGGATATCGTCGTGCAAAACAGACCATCAAGCTGATCAACTCTGTTGCAGATGTAATCAATAACGATACATCTATCAATGGAAAACTGAAAGTTGTATTTATCGAGAACTATCGTGTATCCAACGCAGAAATGATTTTTGCTGCAGCAGATGTATCTGAACAGATTTCTACAGCAAGTAAAGAAGCATCCGGTACCGGTAACATGAAGTTCATGCTGAATGGTGCTCCGACTATCGGAACTATGGACGGTGCCAACGTGGAAATTGTAGAAGAAGTAGGAAGAGAAAATGCATTTATCTTTGGTCTTTCTTCTGATGAAGTTATCAATTTTGAAAACCATGGTGGGTATGATCCAAACTACTACTTCAACACAGATCAGGATATCCGTAACGTGCTGATGCAGCTGATCAACGGAACCTACTCCCGTGGAGATTACAATATGTTCCGTGAAATCTATGATTCTCTGCTGACAAATAAACATGGACGTCCGGACCAGTACTTCATTCTGGCAGACTTCAAGTCCTATGCAGAGGCTCAGAGACAGGTTGAGATCGCTTACAGAGATACAGACAGATGGGCTAAGATGGCTCTTCTGAATACTGCATGTTCCGGTAAGTTCACATCTGACAGAACAATTCAGCAGTATGTGGATGAAATCTGGCATCTGGATAAAGTTACAATCAAATAAGAATAAATGATGAAAGCCCCGAAAATATTCGGGGCTTTTTTGTGTGCGTATAAGAAAACTTGTGAGGATGCTGGAATGGTGTTCTTTAGGTTGCTTCCCTTCAGGAGTTCACTTCTCCTGTTGACCCTCTTACAATCAATTGGGCATGAAGAAGCAATGTTCCGATAGATATTTGATTTATTAAGTTTTCCAGTGCAGAATAAGCGCTTTTGCCGATTTGTGTTCTGTTCTGACGAACGGTAGTCAGCGGCGGAGAGGTATAGGCGCAGAAAGGAAGGTCATCGAAACCGATGATACTGATATCATTCGGTACATGATAGCCGAGTTGCTGGCACTGGAGCATCGTAGCGTTAGCCAGCTGATCATGGCTGCATATGATAGCAGTTACTTCCATTTTTAGTAATTTGGGAAGATTTTGTTCCACACATTCTGTGATTAAATAAGCATTTCTGGCACGTTTATAATCTGCATTTAGACCGGACTGGTGAAGAGCCTGAAAAAAAGCTTTATGGCGTACTTGCATAATATGTGATCCAAGGGATGCACTTAGATATCCTATGCTTTTGTGTCCCAGTTGTTTCAGATGAGAAACTGCAAGTGCCATTCCTTCTGCATTATCTATTCCAACACAGGCAATGGATGGATTGCCGAGAATATAATTGTCATATAATACAGCAGGAATCTGACTGGTTTGGAATTCCTTTATCC
Source organism: bacterium (assembly GCA_004562915.1). Lineage (GTDB taxonomy): Bacteria > Bacillota > Clostridia > Lachnospirales > Lachnospiraceae > Oliverpabstia. Next base: position 2,846 of record SFQZ01000030.1, on the reverse strand, counting down.
ATGGAGAGGCAAGACTGAGTCCGATTACAAAAGCACCTCTATAATTGTTTTGAAGCATAAATGTATCATAATGTATGCTTTTTTGAATCTTATCGGTCAATTCTACAACATCGACCATATATCCTGCCGGTTCGGCAATTTTTCGAAATCCAAGTATAATATCATAGGCAAATTGATGTGGCTCTTTATATTCTGTATTTGTAATAAGAATACACAGCTTTTGTTCCTCTTTTTTTCCGTAGCGAAACTTTTTTGTATATCCCATTTCTACAGCTGTTTCCAGAATCTTATTCTGTAATTCTTTGCTGATATTGGAAGTGCCGTTTAGTGCTTTAGAAACAGTACCCTTACTAATTCCCAATTTATCAGCAATATCCTGCATTCGTGTCATAGAAACCTCTTTTCCATATTGTTTGTTTTTGACGGGATTATTATAGCGAATCGAAAAATAAAAAGCAATTTGTTTTTGTGGACAGTTCAAAAAGTTTCGTAATGTTTCTAAAAAAGAAAAAATTTAATATGTAAATATTACACAAAAATAGCATAGAAAAATAGGATAAAATGTAAAAAAATAAGATTAATATTAAAATAATCTTGATATTTTATAAAAAAATAGTAAAATCTATAATCACAAGGAAACAAATAGAAACTTTCAACAAAAGGAGGAAAGGAAGAGACATGAGGAAAATAATAGCAGTTTTATTGACTGGTGTAATGGGCGTGTCTATAATCAGCGGATGCGGTGAGGCTGCTCAGTCTGTACCGGAAGAAGGAGAAGTGGAGAGCATACGTTTGATGGTATGGGCACCATCAGAGGATCAGTCGAAGGATAGTGGAGAGTGGCTGCAAAAATGCTGTGAGGCATTTGATGAACAGCATCCAGAGTATGATATCCAGTTTGTGTATGGTGTGGCTGATGAGGCAACGGCGGCTGGTACAGTGTCACAGGATCCGGAGGCAAGTGCGGATGTATTTATGTTTGCAAATGATAATCTAACTGTTCTGACAGATGCGAAAGCGATAGCAAAGCTGGGTGGAATCTATGAAGAACAGGTTATGGAGACAAATTCGGAAACAATTACAGATTCTGTAAGAAAAGACGGTTATCTTTATGGAATTCCATTCACAACAAATACATGGTTTATGTACTATGATAAGAGCGTGTTTACGGAAGAAGATGTAAAAAATCTGGATACCATGCTGGAAAAGGGAGTAGTATCTTTTCCATTTACAAATTCATGGTATTTGCCTTCTTTTTATATAGCAAATGGCTGTACCTTGTTTGAAGATGGAACAGTAGAAGAAGCTGGTGTGGATTTTACAGGTGAAAAGGCGTTTGAAGTAACAGATTATCTGATTGATCTGATGGATAATCCCAATTTTGTTGTGGATGCAGATGGTTCAGGAATGGCGGGTTTACGTGATGGCAGTATTAATGCTATGTTTACCGGATCCTGGGATGCGGCAAGTATTAAAGAAATTCTGGGAGATAATATGGGTGTAACAGCTCTTCCGACTTATACATTGAACGGAGAAGAAAAGCAGATGATGGCGTATGCGGGATCTAAAGCTATTGGAGTAAATGCTACTTCAGAGCATATGGTAGCATCTATTCAGCTTGCCGTTTATCTTGGCTCTGCAGAAGCACAGAAACTTCACTATGAGCTGAGAAATGTGGTGCCATGCAATACGGAATTGCTGAAGGACGAAAACATTGCTGCAGATATGCTTGTGACAGCGCAGAATGATACATTTAACAGAACTTCAATTCTTCAACCATTTGTAAGTAAAATGGCAAACTGTTGGGTTCCGGTGGAAAATATGGGTAAAGGTATCCGTAACAAAACAGTGACACATGAAAACGCAGAGGAACAGACACAGGCAATGAATGATGCAATGAACAGTGATGGAATTTAATAAAGAATATTGAAGAGGGAAAGACTATGGGATTTTTTAAGAAAAGAGTGAACGAGTTTCCTACTCCTTATACAGTGACGGCTGCAGTGAAAGAAGGTGGAATGGAAACGAAATTGTCTATGCTGATTATGGGTCTTGGAAATATGATGCATAAACAGGTTATGAAAGGATTGTTGTTTTTAGCGGTTGAAGTTGCTTATCTTGTGTTTATGATAACAAATGGCATTCATTGCATTGCGATGCTTCCATCACTGGGTTCGATAGAACAGGAAGAAGTATGGAATGAATCATTGCAGATATATGAGTATACACAGGGAGACAATTCTGTACTCATTTTGTTATATGGAGTTGCAACGATTCTCCTGACACTATTTATGGTCTATCTGTGGAGAGAATTCCTGAAAAGCGCATATAAGGCGGAATGTATGGATAAGGCGGGAAAGCATGTAAATACATTTAAGGAAGATTTGCAATCTCTTCTCCATGAAAATGTACATATGTTATTGATGACTCCTTCTCTGACATTTATTTTTGGTCTTACGGTGTTGCCACTGATTTTTATGATCTGTATGGCGTTTACGAGTTACAGCAAAATTGAAAATCATCTGGTTCTTTTTGACTGGGTAGGTCTGGATAATTTCAAAACACTTTTTGATTCTACAAGTATTTTGGGAAGTACATTTTGGTCAGTGCTTGCATGGACTTTGATTTGGGCATTTTTTGCTACCTTTACAAATTATATTTTCGGTATGATCCTTGCTATGGTCATTAACAGAAAAGATACAAAAATAAAAGGGTTCTGGCGTTTCTGCTTTGTATTGTCATGTGCGGTTCCATCTTTTGTGTCCTTGCTGATTATGAGAACTATGCTGCAGCCTAATGGTGCGGTTAATGTGCTGCTTCGAAATCTGGGTTGGATTGGCGGAGAC
>SFQZ01000029.1 GCA_004562915.1 bacterium | reverse complement strand
GCTGCCGCTCAAGGCTTTGCAACTTTCTCCAATTTGGAGATGCAACATTCTCCAAAAATATTTTGCATTTTTCTCCAAAAAGTGCTTGCAAAAAACAATACTAAAAATGACGGGTTTAGATATAATGACTCTTTTAATCACTCCTCGTGGCTGACTTTTATGAGAAACAGATTAGAGATTGCAAAAGAACTGTTGGCATTAAATGGAAGTATATATGTAAATATAGATTACAATGAAGTCCACTATCTTAAGGTCTTGATGGACGAGATTTTTGGAATAAATAATTTTCAAAGGGAAATTATTTGGAGAATGGGATTCTTATCCGGATATAAGACGAGTGCGAACAACTACATTAGAAACCATGATACGATATTATTTTATACAAAGTCATCGGAAAACATGTTCTTTAATAAAGTTTATTTACAGAATAATGATTTTGCTCCAATTCTAAAAGACAGCAAGGATCTACGCAAGTACTTAATAAATCAAGGTATGACGGAACAAAAAATTAACGATTTCCTACAATATATTAATCATACGTCTAGAGGAAAACACTATCCGCTAGAAGACACTTGGAATTGTAACAAATGGGATGAATTGAACTCTATAGCAATTGATAGCTCAACTTCTAAAGTCGAAGAGACAGTAGACATAGATGGAAATAACTTTAAAGGTCAAAAACCAGAAAAACTATTAAAACGAATAATTGAAAGTTCGTCTGAGGAGGGCGATATTGTTTTGGATTTCTTCCTTGGAAGTGGCACGACTGCTGCGACTGCATTAAAGATGAATCGTCGTATTATTGGCATAGAGCAGATGGATTACATCACGAAATCAGCTGAACGTATGAGCGATGTTATTAATGGCGAACAAGGTGGTATCTCAAAATCCATCAATTGGCAAGGCGGTGGTTCATTTGTCTATTTTGAGCTCAAAAAGTATAATCAGGACTTTATTGACCGCATAATGGAGGCTATTACGATTCCGGAACTTGAGGAAATTTATCAAGACATGCAAAAGAATACATTCTTAAAGTTCTTCTTTGATAAAAAAGAATTCGAGAAAGACGAGAACTTCCGCAGTCTTAGCCTCGACGAACGCAAACAAAAACTCGTAGATATTCTAGATGAAAATCAATTCTATCTCAATTATGCTGAGATGAACGATGCGAAATACCATGTCAGTGACGCAGAAAAAGTTTTAACAGACCGCTTCTATCAAACTAAAGAGGAAAGTGAAGATGCCGAAGAATAAAGTAAAAGTCAAAGATACTCTCGAAAACTTTCTCTTCAATCAAATTCAAAATGATCCAGAATTCATAGAGTTTGCGTCTACTTATGAAATTCCGACCTATATTACAGAAAATATTAGTCGCACTCTGCGTCCATATCAAGAGGATGCGATAAAGAGTTTTATTTTTCTATTCGAGAAAGACAAAGTACAGGCTAAGCATTTACTATTCAACATGGCTACGGGTACAGGTAAAACACTCGTTATGGCCTGCTGTGTTTTATATCTATATACGAAAGGTTATCGCAACTTCTTGTTTTTAGTGCATCAAGTGCAAATTGAACTACAAGCAAAGCGTAATTTTACCGATCCGAGCTTTGAAAAATACTATTTCAATCCAAAGGGTGTTAAAATTAATGGCAAGAAAATTCCAGTACGAGCGATAGACAATCCATCTGACAGTCAACGTGATGCTATTAACTTCATGTTCTTCTCTACCTCTATGCTTTATAATCGCCTCAAATCAGACCATGAGAATGTATTAACTGCTCAGACTTTTAAGGACTATGATATCGTAGTTATTGCCGATGAGGCTCATCGACTTAATGTGGATACTCGTTCAAAGAAAAAATCCGATCAGGAAGATATTCTAAACTGGGAGAGTGCGGTTATGAAGGCTATTCACTCTCGCCCAGGAAATATGCTTTTGGAATTTACTGCTACTGTCGATTTGAAAAATGAGAATATTCATGACAAATATAAAGACAAACTCGTTTTTAAATATGACTTCTTAAAATTCAACTCAGACGGGTATTGTAAGGACGTAAAATTCTTATACAACACCGAAACAAATATTGAAGATCAAAAGCGACGCTTGATTATCAATGCAGTTGCCCTAAGCGAGTTCCGCAAAGTTTTTGCTGCCAAAACAATAGGAATCACTATTAATCCAATTGTTCTGCTTAAATCTACGAAAATTGCAAAGAGTGAAGAAGATCGCGCATTCTTTAATAAGGTGATCGGCTCAATTCGAAAAGAAGACCTAGAAAAACTGAAAGATTTAGGAAATTCGCAAAATGCGAATCATGAACATGAAATTTTAGTAGATATGTTTAAATGGTTAGAAGAGCCGCGCAATGGCTATATTCAAGCTGGAGATTATACAGGTCTCGAGGCATTCGCTACTCAGATTCGTCAAAGTTTTTCGCCAGATAACACTTTGATTTATAATAGTCAGAAAAAAGAATCGCCGGAGCTTCTTGCGCAACTAGATTCTCCAAGAAACCGTATTCGTGCTATTTTTTCAGTGAATGCTCTCAACGAGGGGTGGGATGTCTTAAGCCTTTACGATATCATTCATTTTGATATCAGTGAAAGTAAAAGCGTATCGTTACAGGATATCCAGTTAATTGGTCGCGGTGCTCGCTATAATCCTTTCGATTTACCAAAACAATATAAGCGCAAATTCGATAATGACCCATACGACACCGCCCGTGTGCTTGAAACTTTCGTTTACCATTTTGTCAAAACCGGCATTTTTATGGAAAAACTTCAAGAGGACTTACTCGGTGAAGGTATTATTAATTCCGGCGTAGAAAAGCGTACCATCTACATGAAAGAACAATTCCTCTCAAGTGAAACTTATCAGAAAGGTTTCGTTCTTACAAATTGCCAAATTTATCGTAAAAAGACTACAGACGAAGAGATCGATACGACCTTCAATAAAATTATTAAGGCAAGTAACTACAATCTCCATTCTACTGGCATTTCAGATAAGGATCAGAACAGATATACTGCTTCACTGGCAACGGACATTATTCATATTGATGAAAATTCATTCTCGGAGGTAGTTATTCGCAAAGCCCTAATGGCAGCCGAAAACGACTTTTTCCGCTTCGAAAATATTAAGAAACATATTGTCGGACTAGACAGCATCGATACTCTTATAAAAGAATATTTGCCTAGATTTGAGATTAAATATACTTACGAAAACGGAAAAGACATTTATAGTCTAACCCCACAAGAAAAGCTTCAGTTATTAGTCGGTACAATTCTACCGGAAGTACGAAAGAAAATTGATCTTGGAATGCCAAGGATAATTGGTGACCACGAATTTAGACCTCGTCCGCTTCGCGAAATCTTCGAAGTAGAAAAGTCTATTTATCTCACATCATTTCCAACCATAGACCCTATTACCGGTAAGAAAACCTTTATTACAAATGACGAGCGCTCAAAATCTCAGAGCGAGAATGCTAAGCCGGATTTAAGATACGATATCAAGCATGCGGAATGGTATGCCTATGACGAAAATTATGGCACTAGTGAAGAAAAACGTTTTGTAAAATGGATAGGCGGCCAAATTGGCAAGCTTAGAGAAAAATATAAAGATGCAGAAATTTACGTCATTCGCAACGAACTTGATTACTGTTTCTATAATCCAGAAGATGGCCGACGTTTCTTCCCTGATTATTTGATGATTATTAATGACTACATTAACCACGCAATGTATTATCAATGTATTATCGAGCCGAAAGGCGGACACATCCTAGAGCATGACCAATGGAAAGAGGATGCTCTTTTAGATATTCACGAGAACTCAGGAGTTTCTTATAATTCTACTAGGAAAGATACAAAAGCAGATATTGAGTTTATGGAAAAAATAAAAGCTCAAGGTTACCAGGAAGTGAAGAATATCGGACTTGTATTTTTCAATTCAGACTCAGAAGAGAACCTGTTTAAATTCGTCAACGATTTTGAAAGTAAACTTTTATAAAATAGTACAGAATAGTGTTTTTTGCAGCCAACCTTTCTTGCGATATTTTAAACGTTATCCAGTTTAAAGTTTTAGTAATATTTCTACTCCGATTTTTGGCTTGTCCGCTTCGCCTTTCAACTCGCAGTGCTCTGTTTACGTAAAACGATTATAAGGATTCACTCTGATCTAATAAAACGGCGACTATCAAACTTTAGTACCGCGCTCCTAGATTAATGATAAAATTAGCGCAATTTCTTATTTTCTCACGGCTTCTACTCTACATACAACCGCAAGGCAGGGCTGTGAGATTTTTGTCTAAAATTGGTGCAAAGTTTCACTTTAAATATAGGCTGAAAAAAACTGGTGCATATAGATATACCGTACAGGCACGTCTGACATAATTGGTGCATACGTTTTTCGTATATCACGCAAAAGAGTTAAGCGAAAAAGCAAGCCGTGCGAAAGTTTTTCTTGTATCAAGGGTGACGTCATAAGACAGAGATTTGCCCATGAGTTAGTATGTTCCTCACATCCAGCTTCCTTCAGATTCGCAGTCGCCCACGACACCCTTGCCTTCGGCTATATCCTTCCCTCTACCGGGCGGATTTGGGACTTTAACCCTTGAGAAACGTGCGCCGCTAGGCGCACAACGCAAAATCAGGGGTTCTCAAACATGTCAGAACCCCTGATTTTAATCCAAAATCTTAATTATTCAGCTGTAGCGATAATTTCTTTTTTGTTGTAAGAACCACAAGCTTTGCAAACTCTGTGTGGCATCATTAATGCGCCACATTTGCTGCATTTTACTAAGTTCGGAGCACTCATTTTCCAGTTTGCTCTTCTCTTATCTCTTCTTGCTTTGGATGTTTTATTCTTTGGACAGATGGACATTGGTTACACCTCCTTAAAGTTCTTAAATATATCACTGATAACAGCCATTCTGGGATCCAAATCTGCCGTATCGCAATCACAGGATCCCTGATTCAGATTTGCTCCACAACGGCTACAGATTCCTTTACAGTCCTCTTTGCAGAGTACCCGCATTGGCCAATTGATTAGAATCTCATTATGCAGCAGTTTATCTGTATCCAGTTCTTTTCCATGAATATAACTGCTCTCATCCAGTGCCTCGACTCTTTCCTGATCAGAAAGCTTCATATCAACTTCTTCATCAATATTGATGTCAAAATTTACTCTCACCGGCTCCAGACATCTCGAACACGGAATCCAGACAGCCACGTGCCCATTTCCTTCTATTCTCAACACCTGATTCTCCGTATGAGCAATCGCCAGCGATACAGGGGACTTCTCTGCATATGCAAAACTTCCCATCTCACATACATAATTCTCACCGACCGGCTCAACTTCAATATTCAGCTTTTTCCCTTCATGGGTCAATACCCTGGATAAATCAATCAGCATAATTTACTCCTAACCACACTCATCCAATTATACAGAAACATATATGGTTTGTCAACCTGTTTTTCTTGACAAGCTAAATTTTTTGTCACCTATTTGTTCAATAATTTCCCCCTGACCAAACAGTCAGGGGGATCGTATCATCAGATTCTGTGAACTTAACCTATACAGATTATACCAAAGCTACAGTTTCACGGCAAATAGCAAGTTCTTCATTGGTAGGAATAACTGCAACCTTAACTTTGGAATCAGAAGTAGAAATCACGATTTCTTCTCCTCTCTTTCCGTTTGCTTCTGCATTAAGTTCAATACCCAGATAACCCAGATAACTTACAACTTTTTCACGTACCAGACATGCATTTTCACCGATACCTGCTGTAAATACAATTGCATCTACACCATTCATCGCCGCAACATATCCGCCAACAAATTTGGCAATACCGTAGCAAAGCACTTCAATTGCATTAGCTGCTGCTTCGTTGCCTCCTTCTGCTGCTTCACTCAGATCACGGAAGTCGCTGGACAGTCCGCCTGACAGTCCCAGAAGACCAGATTTTTTATTCAGTACATTCATGATTCCCGCAATATCAAGTTCCTCTTTCTTTGCGATAAACTCCATGATAGCCGGATCGATATTACCGGAACGGGTTCCCATAACAACACCTTCCAGTGGGGTAAGACCCATAGTAGTATCTACGCATTTACCGTTTACTACTGCACTGATAGAGGAACCGTTGCCCAGATGGCAAACGATAACTTTTGAATTTTCCGGATCCAGTCTCAGGAATTCAACCGCCCGTTTGGAAACGAAGCTGTGGCTGGTTCCATGGAATCCATATCTTCTTACTTTATATTTCTCATAATATTCCAGAGGCAGACCATACAGATATGCTTTTGGCGGCATGGTCTGATGGAAAGCAGTATCGAATACACCAACCTGTGGTACACCAGGCATCAGTTCGCTGCAGACACGAATACCGATCAGGTTTGCCGGATTATGCAGAGGTGCCAGATCATTACACTCTTCAACCGCTGCAATTACTTCGTCTGTGATCACTACGGAAGAAGCAAACTTCTCTCCACCATGTACGACACGATGTCCGACAGCATTTACTTCTTTCAGACTGCTGATTGCACCGGTCTTTTCATTTGTCAGAGCATCCAGTACCATCTGGATTGCTTCTTTATGGGTCGGCATAGGAGCTTCAGTAATTTCTTTGTCGCAGCCGGCTTTCTGATATACCAGTCTTCCGTCAATACCGATTCTTTCGCAGAGACCTTTTGCCAGAACTGCTTCTGTATCTGAATTAATAAGCTGATATTTCAGAGAAGAGCTTCCACAATTAATAACTAATACGTTCATTATTTTTCCTCCAAATAATATGATTATTCAGCCTGACACTGAACAGCTGTGATGGCAACAACACCAACGATATCTTCTGCGGAACATCCACGGGACAGATCGTTAACCGGTTTTGCGATACCCTGGGTAACAGGACCGTAAGCTTCTGCTTTTGCCAGTCTCTGAACCAGTTTGTATCCGATATTTCCTGCATCCAGATCCGGGAAGATCAATGTATTTGCTTTTCCTGCAACGTCGCTGCCCGGAGCTTTGGAAGCACCAACACTTGGTACGATTGCTGCATCAAGCTGGAATTCTCCATCCAGTTTCAGATCAGGATTCTGCTCTTTTGCGATTCTTGTAGCTTCTACAACTTTATCTACATCTGCATGTTTTGCACTTCCCTTTGTAGAGTGGGACAGCATAGCAACAACAGGCTCTTCTTCAACCAACAGTTTAAAGGATTCTGCAGAGGAAGCTGCGATAGCTGCCAGTTCTTCCGGATTCGGATTCTGATTCAGACCGGAATCAGCAAAAATGAAAGTACCATTAGCGCCATACTCGCAATCCGGAACTACCATCAGGAAGAAAGCAGATACCAGTTTTGTACCCGGTTTTGTCTTCAAGATCTGCAGACATGGTCTCAGTGTATCTGCTGTAGAATGGCATGCACCGGATACCATACCGTCTGCATCACCCATCTTAACCATCATAACACCATAATACAGATACTGATTCAGAAGAATCTCTTTTGCCTGTTCCGGTGTCATACCTTTTTTACTTCTCAGTTCAACCAGTTTGTCGATATAGGCCTGTGTTTTTTCAGATGTAGCAGGATCAACGATCTTAGCTCCGGAAATATCCAGACCTTCGCTTCCTTTTTTAACAGCTTCTTCGCTTCCTACCAGAACTACATCTGCAATACCTTCTTTCAGGATCTGTGCAGTAGCTTCATAAGTTCTTCTGTCTTCTGTCTCCGGCAGTACAATTACTTTTTTGTTTGCTTTTGCTCTTGCTTTGATTACGTCAATAAATCCCATGATTGTATGACTCCTTTCGTTATTTCCCCTGACCAGCAGGTTTTCATAAAGGTTTACCCCTTAGCCGATATCCGTATCCCGGGACACAAATATCGGTTATACTCGTTATATAAAATTATAACTCGTTTATTTTTTTATGACAAGGTTAGTTAATTTTTTAACGTTCTTTTTATATGCGTGGGAAACCCTTGTTTTTAAAGGTTTTTCCTGTTAGAATATGGGAAATAATTTGTGTATTTTTTGAGGTGCAAACTTATGAAAATTACCGGAATCATTGCTGAATATAATCCTTTTCACACAGGACACGCTTACCACATCCGGAAAACCCGTGAAATCACCGGTGCTGATTTCATTATCGTGGTTATGAGCGGTGATTTTATACAGCGGGGTGGACCTGCCTTTCTTTCTAAACACCAACGTACAAAAATGGCACTGCTGGGCGGTGCTGATCTTGTATTTGAACTTCCGGCTACCCATTCCTGCCAGAGTGCGGAACATTTTGCCCACAGCGGCGTTAAACTTCTGAATGGACTGGGATGTGTAGACTATCTCTCCTTTGGCAGCGAACTGGGCGATATCCGTCCATTTCTCACGATTGGAAACCTTCTGGCAGATGAACCGGAAGTTTTTCGTCAGCTTCTTAAAGAGAATCTGAAAACCGGTCTCTCCTTTCCGGCTGCGAGAGCCCACGCGCTTACGGAATTTCTCCGCACAGAATCTTTTTGTCCGGAAGCAATTCCGGACCGGTCCGCTGATTTTTCTGTTCCGAAAGATTTGTTAATGCATCCAAATAATATTCTGGGAATCGAGTATTGCAAGGCTTTGCATCGCACAAAAAGTCAGATTCAGCCGGTTACTGTACGCCGCGAAGGAAAAGGCTATCACGATACATCACTGGGAGCCGATCATCCTTCTGCTTCCGCTATCCGTAATTTCTGTGCTAATGAACAGGAAGATGTCCTTTTCGCTTCCTGTTTCCCCAGTGAGATATTTTCTCTAATAAAATCTGAAGACTGGTTTTCACACACTTTGGAAGAGCAGGATTTTTCTCTGTTAATTCGCTGGATGCTCATGGCTTCCGATATAAAAAAACTGACAGTATTTCAGGATATAAATAAGGATCTGTCCAGACGATTGCTCAGCGTAAGAGATCAATACGAAAATTTTTCTCAATTTGTTTCTCTGATCAAAACGAAAGATATCACCTATACCCGAATCTGCAGGGCTCTTTTTCATGCGCTTCTGGATATTCGGGAGATTCCGGAATTGAGTTATGCACGTCTTTTGGGATTTCGGCGCAGCGCTTCTCCAGTTATGCACGAGATCAAAAAAAGAGGAGAGCTGCCTCTTCTGACCAAGCTGGCGGATTCCTCCCGCGTGCTTGATTCAAAAAGCCTTGCTCTCCTGAAACAGAATACTCGTATCTCCAATCTTTATGAGACTGTTCTCTGCGAAAAGACCCAAAAGCCGTTCATCCATGAGTATTCAAAACCTGTTATCATTTTATAAAACATCAGTTTTTAAAGCTGTGAATCGGAGCTGGTATTCTTCCGCCTCTGTTGACAAATGCATCACACTTATACTGATTTACCGGCATGACCGGTGCATAACCCAGAAGGCCGCCAAACTCTACTGTCTCTCCCACTCCCTTGCCGATTACCGGAATCACACGGACAGCGGTAGTTTTCTGGTTGACCATACCAATTGCCATCTCATCGGCAATGATACCTGATATGGTTGATGCACTGGTGTCTCCCGGAATGGCAATCATATCAAGTCCTACGGAACAGACACAGGTCATAGCTTCCAGTTTTTCCAGCGTAAGTGCTCCTGCATTTACCGCATCGATCATTCCCTGATCTTCACTAACCGGAATAAACGCTCCGCTCAGTCCACCCACATAGGAAGAAGCCATAACACCACCTTTTTTCACCTGATCATTCAGCATAGCAAGGGCTGCTGTGGTTCCCGGTGCTCCTACCCGCTCCAGACCGATCTCTTCCAGAATCTCTGCTACGGAATCTCCAATTGCCGGAGTCGGAGCCAGAGAAAGATCGACGATACCGAATGGGATTCCCAACCGTCTGGATGCTTCCTGTGCAACCAGCTGACCCACTCGGGTAATCTTAAACGCCGTCTTCTTAATCGTCTCACACAGAACTTCAAAATTCTGACCGCGAACCTTGGACAATGCATATTTTACCACACCCGGTCCACTGACACCTACGTTAATAATAGCATCTGCCTCTGTCACACCATGGAACGCACCTGCCATAAACGGATTATCATCCGGAGCATTACAAAACACCACAAGCTTCGCACAACCGAGAGAATCATTTTCTTTTGTTGCCTCCGCTGTGGCAAGCACCATTTCGCCCATCAATTTAACAGCATCCATATTAATTCCGGTTTTTGTAGATCCAAGATTGACAGAACTACATACTCTCTCAGTCTCAGCCAGAGCCTGCGGTATAGAACGGATCAAAAGCTCGTCAGCCTTTGTCATTCCCTTAGATACCAGTGCAGAATAACCGCCGATAAAGTTAACTCCCACTTCCTTAGCCGCTTTATCCAGGGTATGCGCCAATGTCAGAAAATCCTCCGGTGTTTTACAGGCAGCACCACCCACCAGTGCCATCGGAGTAATGGAAATTCGTTTATTAACGATCGGAATGCCATATTCTTTGGAAATGTCTTCTCCGGTCTGTACAAGATTTTTTGCCAGCGTAGTGATTTTTTCATAAACTTTCCGGTTTACCTCCTGCAGATCAGAATCAATACAATCCAGAAGGCTGATTCCCATAGTAATGGTACGTACATCCAGATTTTCCTGCTCAATCATTTTATTGGTTTCATTTACCTCAAAAATATTAATCATTTGCCATAACCTCCGCTTTTTCGATTAGATTCTGTGCATTTTATTGAATATATCTTCATGCTGGCAGCGGATCACAACGCCGATTTCTTCACCGAGTTTTTTCAGTTCTTCAGCAATTTCTCCGGTTCCTTTGTCACATTTTGCAGTATCGGTGATCATCATCATATTGAAAAATCCGTCCACGATTGTCTGTGAAATGTCCAGAATATTGATCTGATTGTCTGCAAGATATGTGCATACTTTAGCAATAATTCCTACTGTGTCTTTTCCTACTACGGTAATAATTGTTTTTTTCATCATTTTTCTCCTTTTACAATTCTACAACCTTTGACGCACTGTCACGATGTGCAACAGCAATCCGGAAATCTTTGGCTTTATAAGGATTGTCTCCCATTGTCACCTCAGAACAGACTGTCTCATAAGCCAACGCTTCATAATTATTTTCTTTACTCAGATGACCAAGCAATATATCCTTCATACCGTCGTGGAGAAGGCGGCAGAGAAGCTTTCCGGCCGTTTCATTGGAAAGATGTCCCCTCTCACCCAGGATTCTCCTTTTTAGATAATATGGATAACTTCCCACCTGGAGCATATTCACATCATGATTTGCTTCCAGCAAAAGCGCATCCAGCCCCTTTAGATTATCCACAATATACTCATCATACACTCCCATATCCGTGGCAATCCCTACCGAATGTTCTCCCTGATGAATCCGATACCCCACAGGCTCTGCCGCATCATGAGAGATATGAAAGGGATGGATGGTAAGATCTCCTACCTGATAATCGCTGTCTCCCTGAATCTCATGAAAAATCCCTTCCGGCAATTTACCAAGGCTTCCACTTTCTTTCATTGCCCTGATGGTCCCTGATGTTGCATAAATCGGTACACCGCATTTTCTTGCAATGACTCCAAGCCCCTTAATATGGTCCGAATGCTCATGCGTCACAAAAATACCATTCAGATCTTTTGTAGTCAAATCCAGAGAATTCAGTCCAAATTCTACTTTTTTTCCGCTGATACCTGTGTCAATCAGCAGATTTGTAGCGTCACTCCCCACATAGATACAGTTCCCGCTGCTTCCGCTGGCGATACTACATAGTCTCATACATCTGCATCCTTTGCATAATCTGTTCTTTTGTATCTTCAAAATCTCCACTGTTATCGATCTCAAAATCACAGTGTTCGCTGAATTCATCCTCGCTGAGCTGATTGGCAAAGATACTCTTTATTTTTTCTTCCGAATATCCTCGATTTTTCTTCAATCTCTCCGTCCGGGTTTCTTCATCTGCATAAATATACCACAGTTCATCACAAATTTCATCATATTTATCTTCAATTAACAAAGCTGCTTCCACGATGAAAAAATCCGTTTCATTTTCTTCTTCCCGCTGAATCGCCTTCCGTATGTATTTTTTTACTGCCGGATGGACAATGGCATTCAGTTTTTCTAAAAGGTTTTTATCTTCAAACACCATCTGAGCAATTCTTGTCCGATCCAGTGTTCCATCCTCCTGAAGGATTCCCGGTCCAAACAGTTCCACGATGGGAGCAAAGCAGGATTTTCCCGGTTTCATTACCAGATACCCCACTTCATCAGCCTCTACCACCGTAGCATTCCAGTTATCTGCTATATAATTTAAGATCTCGCTCTTTCCGGCTCCTACACCGCCGGTCACTCCGATTACTTTCATCCTCCGTATCTCCTTCCTGTCATTACTCTCTGCTTATCTATATTTATGATGAGCCCCAACGAATGGGATAAGACTACAACTCATTTTGCTTCATACCAGTCGCTTCCGGTATGCATGTCCACTTCCAGAGGTACTGCCAGATCTGCTGCCTGACGCATCTCCCGCTCCAAAATGCCGGACACCACTTCCACTTCTTCCTCAGCAGTCTCGATCAGAAGCTCGTCATGTACCTGCAAGATCAGCCTGGATCTCAGGTTTGCTTCCCGAAGTGCTCTGTTCACACGTACCATGGCTATCTTGATAATGTCTGCTGCGGTTCCCTGTATCGGTGAGTTCATGGCTACCCTCTCACCAAAAGAGCGCTGCATAAAATTACTGGATTTCAGCTCCGGCACCGGCCGACGCCGACCAAACATGGTTGTAATATAACCGTCTTTTTTTGCTTTTTCCACTTCTCCGTCCAGATAACTCTTTATTTTCGGGTAAGTAGCAAAATACTGTTCAATATACTGTGCCGCTTCTTTCCGTGTAATACTGAGATCCTGACTCAGTCCAAAAGAACTGATACCATATACAATTCCGAAATTTACAGCTTTTGCATTCCGCCGCTGCAGAGGTGTCACCTCGTCAAAAGGAATATGAAATACCTGAGAAGCTGTAATCCTGTGAATATCCTGTGCTTCTCTGTACGCTTTGATCAACATCTCATCTCCTGACAGATGAGCAAGCACCCTGAGTTCGATCTGCGAATAATCCGCGTCCAGAAATACAAACCCTGGTTTTGGGACAAACACTTTCCTTATCATTCTTCCCAGTTCCATACGCACAGGAATATTCTGAAGATTTGGTTCCGTACTGCTGATTCTGCCTGTTGCCGTAATCGTCTGGTTAAATGTGGATCGGATTCTGCCATCAGCTTCAATATAAGCAGCCAGACCGTCCGCATAGGTGGATTTTAACTTCGTCAGCTGTCGATACTCAAGGATATCCGCCACAAATGGATATTCCGGAGCCAGTTTATCCAGCACATCTGCCGCTGTGGAATATCCGGTTTTCGTTTTCTTTCCTCCCGGCATTCCCATTTTTTCAAATAGTATCACTCCCAGCTGTTTGGGAGAATTGATATTAAATGTTTCACCAGCCTGTTCATATATTTTTTTCTCCAGTTCACTGATTCTCACTTGCAGCTGATCGCCGTATACTTTCAGTTCTTCTGCTTTTACGAGGATTCCCTCTTTTTCCATATCATCCAGTGTAAACGCCAGAGGCATCTCGATTTCTTCGAACAGCAAGAGCATCCCTGTCTCTTCCAGAGCTTTCATTACCGGAATCTGTGCTGCATCCGCCACATAAGCCTGATATGCAGCAAAAGCAGCCGCCTGCTCTACAGATACCTGTGACAGTTCAAGATGCTTTATGTTCTGGAAAACTTCTTCTCGGGAAGGAAGCTGCTCTCCCAGATATTCTTTTGCCGCATCATCATAGGTATACGTATTCTTCAGAGGATTTAAAAGATAACACCCTATGCTCAGATCAAAGATACCTCTCCGTTCTTCTATCTTAACTTTTTTCCGAAGCGTCTTAATATCCGGTGTACCTACTGCATTGCCCGCTGCAAATAAACGTTCCATCTGTCCGATCAGATAATTTCCTGTCATAAAACCGGAAACAGGAAAATAATATACCTGTTTTTCTCCAAAGGAAAGACCTGCTCCTACAATACCTTCTTTTCCTTCTAACAGAGAAACTCCTGACTGCAGTGCTCCTATCGCCTGTTCCCAGATATTCTCAGCTTCTCCAAATTCCTCCACAATACGGTATTGAACACTTTCTTTTGTCTCTGTCTTTTCAAAACGGGACAGAAGATTCTTAAAATCAAGACGCTTAAACCATTCATAGGCATCTGATGTATACAACTCTCCCAGACGGGCTTCTTCCCACTTAAACGCAATGGGGCTGTCTGTGTTGATGGTTGCCAGTTCTTTACTAAGCACCGCAAGATCATAGTGCTCACGGAGAGATTCTTTTGCTTTATTTGGCTTAATCTCTTCCAGATGTTCATGAGCATTTTCTATAGAACCGTATTCCCCGATAATTTTTGCAGCTGTTTTTTCACCTACTCCCGGTATTCCCGGAATATTATCTGCAGTATCTCCCATCAGTGCTTTCAATTCGATAATCTGCGGTGGTGTCACCTTGTAAGTCTCAAGAACCTGCTCTGTATGATAATCCTCAATAATCGTCTTTCCTCCCCGTGTCTTCGGGATACGTATCAGTGTTTTATCTGTAGCAAGCTGAAGCAGATCACGGTCTCCGGAAACAATGGTGACATCCATCCCTTTTGCTTCGCTTCTTCTCGCAATCGTTCCGAGAAGATCATCTGCCTCATACCCTTCCTGGGAAATGATAGTCACACCCATTGCCTGTAATACTTCTTTGATCAGGGGGATCTGCTGACGCAATTCCTCCGGCATAGGTTTTCTCGTACCTTTATATGCTTCATACATTTTATGTCGAAAAGTAGGCGCATGCAGATCAAATGCAACGGTCAGATACTGAGGTTTTTCTTCTTCCAGTATCTTCGTCATAATATTTAAAAATCCGTACACGGCATTGGTGTGGAGTCCTTCAGAGTTTGTCAGATCCGGCAGTCCATAAAATGCACGGTTTAAAATGCTGTGTCCGTCAATCAATACTATTTTTTCATTCATGTCTTGTTCCTTTCTGTTTATGGCAGAGTTGAACTCTAAAAAAGATTCGGCAATTCAATATGTCCCAGGTAAAGCAGCAAAGAAAATGCTATTCCAATCCCAAACAGCAACCCAAATAGGATCATCGTACTTGTAAGCAAATGTCTTCTCTTAAGGAAATGTTCCTTTTGCTTCAAATCCTCTTTCAGCATTTTAGGGATATTGTATGATTCCAGTTTTTCCTCTTCCAGATATTTCATACCCACTGTGATCGTGTAATAAGTTTCCAGTTCATCATAACAATCCGGACAATTTTTTATATGTTCCAGAAAATCTTCCATCTCTCTGTAATTGAGGTTATTATTGATATAACCATCTATTTTGGATAATGTTTCTTCACACTTCATAGAACCACCTCCTTGCTTTATCATACCATGAATTCTCGGGAAACGGAAGATTATTTTATACCAGCTGTATGACTGTAAAAGCTGCCATACATTTTGTACGACAGCTTTTGTAAAATCATTATTTGACACTGTAATTATTGTATGATTACAGTGTCAAAAGTCCAAATCCATGACATGCTTGCAAGTCAGTGGATAATGGACTTTATAACACGCCCCGCAATGAGGATGAAGTGGAGCGCAGTTCCATGACAATCCGAATTGTGGGCAGGGTGCTGGATGTCCCGTGGATATCCGTTTAGCACGGATTGAAGCGCAACGGAGAAGTGGGAGCTGCTTGCAGCGAAACAATCCGTAATCACTTTTGACACCCTGATCATTGTATTATTTCCATACAGGATGATCAAGCTCTTCCTGTACTCTCTTCAGATGTTCTCTAATCGTAATCTTCTGCGGACACTGTTCTTCACATGCACCGCACTCTGCACAATTCACTGGTTTTGTATCTTCACCCAGTTCATTTTCCCAACGATTTTTAACAAATCCATAATTCTGATAAATATGGTAATCGTTCCAGATCCGAAAACTTCCCGGAATATCCACACCTGACGGACATGGCATACAATAACGACATCCTGTACAGCCGTTCTGCACTCTGGACTTCAATGTCTTCACAACCTGTTCTATAGTCGCTTCTTCACTCTCTGACAGAGCTTCAAATTGATTGAATGTCTTCAGATTATCTTCCACCTGTTCCGGAGTACTCATTCCGCTCAGCACAACTTTGACGTTCGGATGAGACGCAACCCAGCGTACTGCCCAGGATGCAACACTTTTATCCGGTGCCGCCTTTTTGAAGATATCATTAATATCCTGAGAAAAACCTGCCAGAAGCCCTCCGCGAACCGGCTCCATGATCACCATTGGTATTCCTTTTTTCTCAGCCAAAGCATATCCTCTGTCTCCCGCCTGGATATCCGTATCCATATAATTATACTGAATCTGACAGAAATCCCAGTCATAATAATTGATGATTTCCTCAAATACATCATAGTCGTCATGGAACGAGAATCCCAGATAACGAATCTTGCCGGCTTTTCTCAGATCTTCACACATTTCCACGATCCCCAGATCTTTTACCTTCTGAAAACGTTCTTTATCCATTGCATGAATGAGATAGAAATCAACATATTCTTTATCAAGACGTTTTAACTGATCCTCAAACATCTTTTCTGCTGCTTCTCTGGTCTCTACAAGCCAGATTGGCAGTTTTGTTGCCAGAAAATAAGAAGAACGATTATATTTGTTCAGAACTCTTCCTACAAACGGCTCGCTGTCTCCTCCATGATAGGGAAACGCTGTATCATAATAAGTAACCCCCTGCGCCATAGCTTCGTCCAGCATCTTTTCAGCTGTTACTTCATCAATTTTGCCATTCTCCAACGTCGGGAAACGCATACATCCAAATCCCAGCAACGACGGTGCAACCCCCAATTTATCCATTTTTCTTTTTTCCACTGTAAGCAATCCTCCCAAGTCACATTTTATTCCTTATATTGTATCAAAATCCGTTCGGTCCCGCAATGAGGAAATCCTAATCCGTTATATTAATTTCTAGATTCGTAACTGCAATAATTCTCAAAAGATTTATCTACGGCAGCATCGTTTCCGTACAGATATACCTGTACTCCTGATTCATCCGGCGCCTTTCTTCACCTTCGATATTTAGTCTGCTAAAATGAATTAATTCATCTTCTGTTATCTCATCTTTTTCCTTCATCTGTAAAACTCTTTCAGTAGCTTTCTCCAGAACAAGATCCGGTATCAGTAATTTCTTTCTGATCATAAATTCAGTAATACGCATATTGAAAATAATTTATCACAGGAGAAACTGACTGAAATTGTCGGAATCACTCCAACACATCTGAAGCATATTGAAATTGAATACAGAAAACCATCCATTGAAGTTTTATTTCGTCTGACCAGGACTCTTCATCTTTCGTTAGACAATCTCTTGGTGAACTACCCATTGTCTAAAGCCAATGGGCTTCCTGCTTCATCGACCTCGTAATCTACTATCTCCACAGGCGTTTATTCGGGCAGTCCCTGCCCTATATGTTTTTTACGCTATTTGTTTTAGTCCTTCTGCTAATATATTTTTTGCTGCGTTTATATCCTTGTCATGTTCTGCTCCACATTTCGGGCATATCCACTTCCTCACTGACAAATCTTTTGTATCTGCATTCTGATAACCACAGGCTGAGCATAACTGGCTGCTGGCATAGATCAACTCTACTTTTACATATTTTCTTTTGTTCCATTCCGCTTTATACTCTATCTGCCTTGTCAGCTCATACCACGATTCGTCTGATATGGATTTTGCCAGATGATGGTTTTTTACCATGTTTTTATCTTCAGATTCTCAGAAACAATCACTTGGTTTTCGCTTATA
The DNA here is from genome assembly GCA_004562915.1 of bacterium. Classification (GTDB taxonomy): domain Bacteria; phylum Bacillota; class Clostridia; order Lachnospirales; family Lachnospiraceae; genus Oliverpabstia. The sequence continues at coordinate 55,440 of SFQZ01000029.1, read as the reverse complement.
ATCTCACTTCTTTTGGTATAGCGGTATGCTCTGTTTCCACAAGTATTGATACATAATATTTTCCACTTGTGATACTGTCGCTGATTTTATCTGACCGGAAAAATCTCTGTGCAGTTTTGACTTTACTTCTTTTAACTTGAGCAGTTTTACCTTTCCATTCTCAAAATCTGCCGCTATATTTCCCTTCGTAAAATTTGTTGTGTATGATTTATGGTTGTTGTCCTGCACTACATACAAAATATCCGTCCATCCAAAAAGTATGCTCTTTTCAGAAATGTTTTCGCAAATAATTCGGATATCTTTCCCAGATATGATATGTTGTGTAGCTTTTCATCAGGTTTACAATTCTACTGATTGACATCGTTGACTTTGTTTCTATCATATAATAAATATGGTCTTTATCTGTCTTCATATATCAAATAATGACTTTGGGGCCCGTAAAACATAAGAAAGTAGCCATTTTTCACAGAAAAAACGGCTACTTTCTCATGTTTTAGGATTTCGGGAGCGTGAAACGCGAAGAAATCCATAAGCATTATGGGGTCAAAAGCTTTTGACCCCAACATCAATTTCTTTCTATACTTGCAAACGAAAATAATATGATACTGTAACAAACACTTGTGTCTGTTTTTTGATTTTCATGTTCCCATAACGTAAGTATAGCACAAACCACCACTTTGGGCTACCTTAACTCAACGTCTAAAGCCAGTGGGATTGCGGGTAGCCCTATTTCAAGAATACCCTAACTGCATTTTTATCTTTTGTATATTACTCTCTAATCTTGTCATCTGCAGCCCCATCATTTCCTGTTTCTGCATTACTTGTAGAGATTTATCTAACTTCTCGTTTAGCGAAAGATGGCCTTCCGCAATAATACTTATATTTTTATTAATTTCATTATCTACAGTAATTTCGAGCTGAGACACTTTTTTATCCAAATCCTCTACTTTACCGTCAAGCTCTGCCACTTTCTGATCCAGCTTTTGTACTTTCTCGTCCAGCTCTGTCACTTTTCCATCCAATCCAGTTCCGTCACTTTCTCGTCCAGCTTTTGTACTTTCTCGTCCAGCTCTGTCACTTTTCCATCCAGTTCCGTCACTTTCTCGTCCAGCTTTTGTACCTTCTCGTCCAGCTCTGTCACTTTTCCATCCAGTTCCGTCACTTTTTTATCCAAATTATCGTACTTTACTTCCAAATCTGTCATTCTTTTATCAAATTTGATTTCCGCCTGTGTAATTCTTTCTTCCAGCTGTTTTTCTACGCCTGTTATTCTGTCACATATTTTATTTTCCAGTTTCAGGATACTGGTATCCAACTGAAACACTACCGCCCTGGATACCATTTCGGCCAGTTGATGAAAGTCATTTTGTTCGAACATACGATTTCCCTCCTGTTTATATTTCATTCAGGATATATACTTCTCATCCCTCCTTCTATACATTGCATACGCAAATGTTTTATTTGCAATTATTATACCATTTTATTCGTAAAAATGCAATCTATATTTTTGCATTTTCTTTTCTGCTGATCATAGTCATATCTTTTTTGTTGAATACTTGCGGATGATCCAGCCATAACTGATACATAAAAGCAAAGCAGCACCGGACCATGCACAGATCTCAGCATAAAAAATCCCGTTTTGACCGATCAGTTTCGGAAGCAGCAATGCTACACCGATACGCATCACAAATTCTGCTATTCCACTGGCAAGCGGAATCACCGTATTCCCCAGTCCTTGTATAGCAGAACGATATACATACAGAAGATAGAGTGTCCATAGAAAACATGACATGATAAACAAGTATTTATAGGCAATGTCCAATACCTGCTTCACCTGACCTGGATCACCGGACACAAAAAGTGCCAAAATGTTTCTGCCGATCAGAATCATCAATACTGAAATCATAAAGGAAGTGATCAATGCCATGACAGTTCCGCTGAAAACTCCTTTTTTGATTCGACGGATTTCCCCTGCTCCCAGATTTTGTCCCACGTAAGTTGTCATAGCATATCCGTAAGATATAGCCGCCAGTTCCAATACGCCATAGAGTTTGTTTGTAGCGGTAAATCCTGCCACAAACAAAAATCCATAACCATTTACCACGTATTGAACTACAAGACCACCGATGGAAATGATCACATTCTGTATCGCAATCGGAGCACCAAGATACAAAAGTCGGTAAATCAATCCAACATCAAATTGAAAATGTTTCTTTTCAAGATGAAGCAGATCAACTTTCCTTAGTACACAGAAGCAATATACGGCAGAAAATCCCTGCGCGATTACTGTCGCAATCGCAGCTCCCGCCACACCCCAGCCAAATCCTGCCACAAATAAGAAATCTAGCGCCACATTGATCACCGATGCCAGAATCATCGCAATAAGTGGTGAACGGCTGTTTCCCATTGCCCTCAGTATTGCTGCCAAAATATTATACGCAGATATTACAGGAATTCCACAAAATACAATTCTGAGATACAGCATGGACATTCCGACAATATTCTCCGGTGTATTCAAAAAAATCATGACACGATGAATCGCCAATTGACTTACTGCAAGCACAAGAAATGCAAACACTCCTGTCAATACATAACTGTATGCCACAGATTTTTTCAGTTTTTCCCATTCTCTGGCTCCATAATACTGAGAAACCAAAATAGAAAACCCCTGTGTCATACCGGTTGCCACCCCCAGAACCAGCCAAACCAGCCAGTCTGTGGCACCCAGTGCCGCAAGAGCTTCCACTCCAACAACCTGCCCGACAACCATGGTGTCTACCATTGTGTAAAACTGCTGAAAAATATTTCCCAGCATCAGCGGAACCGCAAATGTAAGTATCAATTTCCCCGGAGAACCGCTGGTCATATTTTTTACTTTTGATGCCATAACTTATGTCTGTCCTTTCTTTTTTTCGAGTACACTGCGGCATACTTTATTTTTATTCTTCTTTTGCCCAGTCAAAGGCATATCTCACGGCTTTATGCCATCCGGCAATTTTTTTCTCCTGGACTTTTTCTGAAATTGCAGGCTCAAATACCTTGTCAATTGCCCAGTTTGCTTTAACATCTTCTTTATTTGACCAGTATCCCACTGCCAGCCCGGCCAGATAAGCAGCACCCATAGCAGTCGTCTCGATACAGAAAGGTCTTTTTACAGGTTCCTGAATGAAGTTTGCCTGAGTCTGCATCAGAAAATCATTTGCACTGGCTCCGCCATCTACTTTCAATGAAGTAAGCTTAATTCCAGAATCCGCTTCCATTGCTTTAATTACATCAAATGCCTGATAAGCAATAGATTCCAGTGTCGCACGGATAATATGATATTTATTTACGCCTCTGGTAAGCCCGACAATCGTTCCCCGGGCATATTGATCCCAATAAGGTGCGCCCAGTCCCGTAAAAGCCGGTACCACATAACAGCCATTGGTATCTTTTACTTTATTCGCCATGTATTCCGAATCTGCTGCCGAGTCGATCAAACGCATTTCATCTCTCAGCCACTGAATTGCAGCGCCTGCCATAAAGATGGAACCTTCAAGAGCATAATTTACCTTTCCATCAATTCCCCACGCAATCGTTGTCACCAGGCCATTTTTTGAAAATACCGGAGTTTCTCCCGTATTCATCAAAAGAAAACAGCCTGTTCCGTATGTATTTTTCGCTTCTCCAGGATTGAAACAAGTCTGACCGAAAAGTGCCGACTGCTGGTCACCTGCCGCTCCGCCGATAGGGATCGGTCCTCCCAGGAAAGATGGATCTGCTTTCCCATATACACAGCTGGAAGGCATCGGTTTCGGAAGCATACATCTTGGAATCTGCAGTTCTTCCAGAATCTCATCATCCCAATCCAGTGTATTAATATTAAACAACATCGTTCGGGATGCATTGGAATAATCTGTTACATGAACTGCTCCTTTCGTAAGCTTCCAGATCAGCCATGTCTCTACCGTACCAAACAAAAGCTCACCTTTTTCCGCACGCTCTCTGGCACCTTTTACATTATCCAGAATCCATTTTACTTTCGTTCCTGCAAAATATGCATCAATAATCAGCCCGGTTTTCCTCCGGAACGTCTCCGTGAGACCTTTTCCTTTCAATGTATCACAGTACTCAGAAGTTCTTCTGCACTGCCACACAATCGCATGATACACCGGTTCTCCTGTATTCTTATCCCATACGATCGCCGTCTCCCGCTGATTTGTGATACCGATTGCGGCAATGTCATCTGCTTCCGCCCCGATCTTTGACATAGCCTCAACGGCCACTCCCAGCTGTGTAGACCATATTTCATTTGCATCATGTTCCACCCAGCCTGGTTTCGGAAAATACTGTGTAAATTCTTTCTGTGCCACACTGCACATTTCTCCTTTTTCATTAAAAAGGATACAACGATTGCTCGTTGTTCCCGCATCCAATGCCATTACATACTTTACCATAAAAATCCTCCATCCCCAAACTGAAAAAAGAGCAAAACCATCAACAACACCTCCGTGTTGGGAAAAGCTTGCTCATTTCTCCGCTTTCATTTGCTGTTTTTAATATTTTATCATGAAGCATTTGAAAACACAAGAGAAATTGCCTTACCGACTCATTTACTCAAACAAATTTCGATTGTCTTCCCAATCCTTGGTTTTACTACAGGAATCTTTGGATAGAATCAGAAAATCTGGATTTTTTCCATTCTCAGATTTGCACAATCTCTCCGGCAAATACTTGCACAGAAATCTTAATCTTAGTATAATATCAGAAGAATTATTTAAGACCGTTTGAGCAAACAGTCTTATGCATTAAATGTATGATAAGGAGTCATCTATGTCTGAAAATACAAAATCAACTATTGCACCCTGTGCAAGAAATGATAAAAATCATACCCGTACTAATATTGTTTTGATCGGTTTTATGGGAACCGGAAAATCCTCTGTTGCTTCCCAGCTTCATCAGATGTACCATATGGAAATCGCAGAGATGGATCAGATTATCGTAGAAAGGGAAGGCATATCCATACCTCAAATATTTGAAACAAAAGGAGATGCTTATTTTCGTAAACTGGAGACCGACCTTCTCCGGGAATTGCAAGAAAAAGATAACATGATCATATCCTGTGGAGGCGGTGCTGCCCTGCGGGAAGAAAATGTTAAAGCTATGAAAGAAAACGGTTACGTAGTTCTTCTTACAGCCACCCCGGAAACAATCTTTAAGCGTGTAGGCACGGATCAAAATCGTCCGGTACTGAATGGCCGACGCAGTCCGGAAGGTATCAGGGAACTGATGGAAGAACGCCGCCCCAAATACGAAGCTGCCGCTGATATCACAGTAAGCACAGACAAAAAAAATCCTTCTCAGATAGCAACCGAGATTATTTCCGGTCTGATGGAAAAATCACATTGGCTCAATACCATCAATCCCGAAATTTTTATCAATACCACAAAAAAATTCGATAATCTGATGATGATGTACCGCTGTACCATCCGGGAAATCCGTACCAAACTGGAAGTTCTGGATGATGAATTTTCCAGCAAGTATAATCGGAATCCTATTTCTACTATCAAAACAAGAATAAAAAAACCCATGAGCATCTATCAGAAACTTTTGAAAATGGGTTACGAATTTACGGAAGAAAATATTATGGAGCATCTGAATGATGTGGCCGGTATCCGGGTAATATGCCCATTTATCAATGATATCTATACCATCGCCAATCTTCTGTCCAATCAGGATGATATCCACATCATACAGATTAAAGATTATATCAAGAATCCAAAAGAAAATGGTTATCGCAGTTATCACATGATCGTTGAGATTCCTGTATTTTTCTCTAACGGCAAAACTCCCATGCGTGCCGAAGTTCAAATTCGCACTATAGGTATGGATTTCTGGGCAAGTCTGGAACACCAACTGAGATACAAAAAAGATCTGGATAAGATTGAAGGCTACGAAGAAATCAGCAGAGAACTTCAGAAATGCTCAAAAGTCATCACAGAAAGCGATAACCACATGCAGACAATCAAAGATATGATCGGGGACTTTTACGATATTTAAAAAGTATACTTTTTGATTCGTGAGGTTTGATTGAACAAAAAACGTAATTGGTACAGAAACAGGCCGCTCCCCTTCAGCTAATCGCCAACTGCGACTATAACGCTCAGGAAAGCCTTCGCGCCTAGTCTCCGTAGGCGATGGATCTTCATGCTCGTTTTTCCCAATGTTTCTGTACCAATTACGGTTTTTGTTCATATTCATCTCCCACGATACAAAACAATAACGGCAGTTGCGTCTGCCACAGAATCCTATTGATACGCAGATATATTATGTTAAGCCAATTTACTTTATCGTCTATACGAATCAAAAAAACTGAGCTATTGGTGTCATTTTGCATCGTGAGGAAGCGTGTAAAAATCAAGCAGTCCATTTTAGAAGCATTGGAATAAGTGAGCCTGAAGATCCAGCGCTTACGGAGACTTAGGCGCGACGGCTCTCCGGAGCGTCTTATGTCGAAGTTAGCGATTAGCTGAGGGGGAACGACCTGCTTCTAAAATGGACTGCTTGATTATCTACACACATCCCACGAATCAAAAAGTATACTTATTGGTAGTTTTTGATCACAATCTGTATTTTTTCGCGTCCCATATAGGTATCTATCTCCGGGTAATACACAACCGACAATGTTTTTTTCCGGTTTACATCTTCCAGGAATTTATCCCCATCCCCAAAGTACACACTATCTATAGCATACCCTGCTTCATCTGCCAACCTGAGTTTCACCACATTTCTATTTTTGCCCAGCACTCTTGCGCCTTGTGCCCGCAGTCCCTTCTGAGCAAATACAGGCTTTTCATTTCCTTTTCCAAAAGGTTCCAGAATTTTCAGTTCCTGTATCAAATCCTTTCGTATATAGTTAATCGGCATCGGTACGTCAATTGCCACTTTTTCTATCAGATCCTCCGGACCAAGCCCTGACAATTCATTGATTTTCTTCCGAAACGGTTCCACATTTTCTTCCTTTAGAGAAAGTCCTGCTGCCATAGGATGACCACCGAATTTTGTAAGATATTCTCCACATTCACAAAGTTTTTCAAACATAGGATAACACTCTGTTGAACGCCCAGAACCTTTCACTCCTTCTTCACCTTTTGTCAGTACAAAGGATGGCTTATGATATCGTTCACGAATCCTTCCGGCTATAATCCCTGCAAGACTTTCATGACATTCCGGCAAATAGACCACAAGAACAGTATCATTCTTTAAAGATGTCGTTTCCACCAGATTGACAGCTTCTTCCACACCCCGCGCGGTCATTTCTTTTCTACTATCATTCAGCTGTTTCAGATCACCTGCCAGACGGGCTGCGTCCTCTCTGTCATCACAATACAAAAGCTTCAAAGCTCTCAGTGCTGTGTCCAGTCGTCCACTGGCATTCAGACAGGGGCCAAGTACAAAACCGATATGGTAAGGCGAAATCTGTTCCGGTTCCAGATGATTGACACGGATTAATTCCTGCAGCCCGATATTTTCCGTATGATGCAGCCTTTTTAGTCCTTCTTTCACAATTATTCTGTTTTCTTCCACAAGATCCATGACATCACCAATTGTGGCAATTGCCGCATACTGCAGCATCTGATCCACAATATCTGTTTCCGGCTGTATTTTCTGATACAATGCTTCCATGACCTTCATGGCTACGCCAGCACCACACAGTCCTTTGAAGGGATAACCGCAGGTACTTTGCTTCGGATTGACAATTGCCTGCGCCGGAGGAAGAATCTCTCTCCTTCCCTCATCAGTCTTTTCAAATGGTACCTCATGGTGATCTGTCACGAGAACTGTGATTCCCAGTTCCCGGGCTCTTTCAATCTGCGAAGAGGCAGCAATCCCATTGTCGCAGGTAATAATCGTATCAATTTGATCCCGTGATGCCTGTTGGATCAGGCTTTCATTGATCCCATAGCCATCTGTCATCCGGTTTGGTATCACATGGTCAACACAGGCTCCCACACCCATCAACCCTTTTAACAAAATATACGTGGACATCACGCCGTCTATATCATAATCACCAATAATACGAATTTTCTGCTTCCGATGTATTTTCTCTGTAAGAATACAAACGATTTTTTCCATATCCTTCATCGTCCATGGTTCTAACATATCCTTTCTTGAGCCATACAGATAGGTCTGAATGTTATCATCCCCTATCACGTTTCTGTTTCTGATCAGTCTTGCTGTTACCGGATCAATATGAAATTTATTTGCTATCGCCTGAAAATCCGCACGTTTCGCAGTTACAACCCATTTTTCCATTTATAACTCCATCTCTGTTCGATAAAAAGGGCTGCCCGAAAGCAGCCCCTGAAATCTTTATTTTACTTTTTTGAATTTTGTTCTCAGCACATACCACAGGGAGCCGGTAATACATACGGAGGAATAAGCTCCACAGATTATACCAACCATGATCGGCAACGCAAATTCACGAATAGATGCTACGCCCAGGATAAACAGAACAAATACCATAATAAATGTGGTTAAAGAAGTGTAAATACTTCTTGTCAATGTCTGTGTAATACTTAAGTTTACAACCTCTGCAAGATCCTGCTGTTTTCCCATGGTTTTCATATTCTCACGAATACGGTCAAAGATAACGATCGTCGCATTAATAGAATAACCAACGATTGTAAGCATACATGCAATAAATGTATTACCTACTGAAACTCTGGCCAGCGCATAGAAAGCCAGAACCACAAGCACATCGTGAACCAGTGCCAGAACCGCACTGGAAGCAAAGCGAACATCTTTGAATCGGAACCAGATATAAAGAAGCATACAGATTGTCGCAATCACAACTGCGATTGCTGCATCCCGTCTCATTTCAGAACTTACTGTAGAAGATATACTCTCCGCGGAAATCGTGCTCTCATCCACACCAAAAGTATCAACCAGTTTCTGATTCAGTTCCTCTCTTTCTTCCAGAGAAAGGGAACGTGTTTTAATGATAATCTCATTACTTCCTGCAACTTTAGCCGCCTGGATATTGGCATCGCCTGTTACTTCCTGCACTACAGGTTTCACTTGCTCATCAATTTCCTCGATGGAAAGATCTTCATTAAAGGTTACATTTGTGGAAGTTCCTCCCATAAATTCAAGGCTGTAATTCAGGGCTTTTCCGTCTTTCGCAGAAAAGATTCCCATTCCAATTGGTGCCAGAAGAATCAGAATGATGGAAATTGTAAAGAAAAGTTTCCGTTTTCCCACAAAATCAATTGTTTTTCTCTCTTTCTGTCTTCCATAGAACTTCTCATCACGAAGGCCTGCCGCATAAAATGCATTTGTCAACAGTCTTGATACCACAAGTGCCGTGAACATGGAAAGTACAATACCAAGAGCCAGTGTCATGGCAAATCCCTTAACACTTCCGGTACCCATAGCACCCAAAACCGCAGCTGCAATCAGAGTTGTAATATTTCCATCCACGATGGCAGACATAGCCTTCTGATAACCGGTCTTGATAGAATTTCTTACACTCTTTCCTGCTGCGATCTCTTCACGGATACGTGCATAAATAATAACGTTGGCGTCTACAGCCATTCCGATTGACAGAATAATACCGGCAATACCCGGAAGCGTCAATGTCAGATCAAATGCATTGAGCATCAGAAGTTCGAGCCCTGTGTAGATTGCCAGAGATATTGCAGCAACCAGACCCGGCAGCGCATATACAATAATCATAAACAGCGCAACTATGGCAAGACCGATTCCACCGGCGATCAGACTTGTTTTGATGGCTGCCTGTCCAAGCTGAGCCCCTACAACATTAGAACGCAGCTCTGTCAATTCCAGTTTCAAAGAACCAATACGGATAATAGCAGCAAGATCGTTTGCCTCCTCAATGCTCTCCTGACCGCTGATCTCCGCTTTTCCGTCGGAAATGACAGACTGTACAACAGGTGCACTGATTGTATCTCCATCATACACAATAGTAATCGTCTTATTCAGATTTTCCTCTGTAGCCTGTGCAAACTTATCCGTCCCCTCTTTTGTCAGTGTCAGGGAAACCACATATTTTTTTGCACCTGTAGTAGGATCCTGAGATACCGCTCCCTGAGCATCCGCAATATCTGAACCATTCAGAACAACATTGCCATTTTCATCCTGAAATTCAAGAGAACCCGGTTTTCCCAGTTCTTCCAGAATCTTGTTTGCATCACTTACTCCGGGGATCTCCACATTGATTCGGTCATCCCCCTCCTGATACACCTGTGCTTCTTCACTGTAGCCTTCTACACGCTTCTGAAGCTTGTAAATCGTATCATCCATATCTGCCTGAGACGGATTGTCGCCTTTTACCTGATATGTGATACTTACACCACCTGACAGATCCAGACCGGTTTTAATATTCTTTGCCGCGCCTGTGCCCGTTGGTCCAAATCCCACCGCCGTAGTGAACGCCAGAAGTCCAACCACGATCACTGTGAGGATAAGAACCAGAATTCCTTGCTTTTTCTTCATCTCGTTTACCTCTTATTCTTCTGCCTCAGCAGCTTTTATCATGATCGCACATTCTACCCGTTTTCTCTGAAGCTCACAGCCAATATCATATACATCATTGATACTGCCTTTAAAATTATAGGCATTGGCAGCACATCCTCCGCTGCAGTAAAAACGTGCGAAACATTTCTTACATTTGTCCTTGGCATACACATTGCAATTTTTAAATTCATTACAGATCTCCGGCTTCGTGATACCTTCCTCTACATTGCCCAACAGGAACTTTTCTTCTCCCACAAACTGGTGGCAGGGATAAAAATCACCCCAGGGGGTCACAGCCAAATACTCTGTGCCGGAACCACATCCCGACAAGCGCTTGTATACACAAGGTCCTCCGGTCAGATCAATCATAAAATGGAAGAAATTAAAACCTCTTCCTTCTTTCTTTCTTTTTATCATCTCTCTGGCAAGATTGTCATATTCTTCAAATATCTTTGGAAGATCTTCCGGTTTCAGTGCATAGTCCTCTGTATCCGGTGCTACTACCGGTTCCACAGATATCTGCTTAAATCCCATATCTGCAAGACTCAGTACATCCCTGGAAAAATCCAGATTGTAATGGGTAAAAGTGCCCCGGGCATAATATTTATCCTGATTTCTGCTTTCTGCCCATTTCTGGAACTTCGGAACCACAAGATCGTAACTTCCGGCACCTTTCCGGAACGGACGCATATGATCATGTACTTCTTTTCTGCCGTCAATACTCATGACAACATTTCCCATCTCTTTATTACAAAAATCCATCACTTCATCGTTCACCAATACCCCATTGGTTGTCAGAGTGAAACGGAAATTTTTGTTGTGGATCTTTTCCTGTTCTCTTCCATATGCCACCAGATCTTTTACCACCTGCCAGTTCATCAGAGGTTCACCCCCAAAAAAGTCCACTTCCAGATTTCGGCGGCTTCCTGAATTGGCTATCAGAAAATCCAGTGCTTTTTTACCTACTTCATAGGACATAAGAGCCCTTCTGCCATGATACTCTCCCTCTTCTGCAAAACAGTATTTGCATGCAAGATTACAGTCATGGGCAATATGAAGGCACAAAGCTTTCACAACCGTAGGTCTGTCTTTGAAATGCTCGATTGCATTTTCATAAATATCTTCAGTAAACAGCATTCCTTCCTCTTTCAGAGTCCGAATTTCATCCAATGCTGTGCGGATATCTTTTTCCGGATAGACAGCTTTTAACTGTTCCACCACGCTGTCTTCCTCTGCCCCCTGATCCAGCAGAGCAATACTGTCGTATACGATATCATCTACCACATGGACGGAACCACTGTTTACATCCAGCACAATTGAATAACCATTGTTTTTATACTGGTGAATCACGTTTCAGTTCTCCTTCCAAGTCTATTTGTCATATCACACAAAAAATCAAGCAGCGGCTTTTAAAACCGCTGCCTGTAACGTACTTTTCTTCACACAAGTGATTATTTTGTGCTTTCGCAGCTCTGATTTCCTACTGTACAAGAAGTCTTGCAAGCGGACTGACAGGATGTCTGGCATTCACCACATCCACCTTTTTTTACAGTGTTCTGTAAACTTTTTGTATTTAAAGTTTTGATATGTTTCATCCTTATATCCTCCTTATGTTATCGCTATTTCGTATTATAACACAGGTACTTTTATTTTTAAAGAACTTTTTCTTTAAAATACAGGCAAATTATAATAACAGTTCATATCAACTGCTGCAGTCTCTGCCATTGTTTTTTTCATGACAACATTCCTCCCAACATTCCTGCTCCCGCACACATTACAAAAGAAGTAATCAGCCCTTTCCATCCGGATGCCAGTCCCGGTTCTGTCACCGCTGATACTGCTGTTAAAAGGAGAAAATATGTAAGTCCCAGCAGCATACCCCATAAAAATTTCTGGCTTCCCGCTTTTTTCCCTACAAAAAATCCTCCGATAAAACAGGACGCAACGTAGATCACGATAATTCCTATCGTAACTTTTCCCTCATCCAGCTCCAGCTTGTATAAAAGAAGCGCCAGGATCAAAAGTAAAATACCGGTAATCAGATACGCAGCTATCAGTCCTTTTACGAGGGACATCATCTTTGGTGTCTGCTTTGCGGTCTGTTCCATAAAAACGCCCTCCCATACTAAAATATATGGGAGGGTTGTACTTTCTATGTATGAATTTTTATCTCAATTACTTTTTCTTTTTAAAAGCTATAACACCGATTACAATCAATACAACCAGTGCAATTCCACCAATCAAAACATACTCCAGAATCTTCTGACTGTCACCGGTCTTCGGAATCCAGTTCACAACAGAAGGTGTTGATGTGTTTTTTCCGGTTGTTTTGCTGACAGTTGTTTTCCCTGATGTTGTTGTAGAAGTTTTGCTTCCAGAAGAACTTCCGCTCACATTGCCTGCCAGTTTTCCTGAGCTTGAGGAACTGTTGTATACTTTATCTGTATTTCCCACCAGTACTTTGCTTCCGGCGAGGTTATATGGACTGAAAGAAGTCGTCATAAAACTGATCGTGCCATCATAATTATAAATCGGTGTAATATATTCAACGGTTCCATCTTCAAGGTAATGTACTACTACCAGCTGTGTATACATTTCTTCATCCGGTGCCGGTACTGTGATCCGTACCTGCTGACCATTCAGCTTATACTCTTCATCATTCATCAAATCCCACAGTTTCATATCATACGGGGAAATGAAAGTATCTACATTTTTTTCCTGAAGCACAGACACATCATTTTTATCATTTTTCAATTCAACCTGAAACTCTACATACCACGGAAAATCTCCCTCGATCGTCACTCCGTTACACTGTCTGTTAAATACTGCCGCTTTTTCCTGCGCTTCAATCAGCTTTGTGAGTGTATCCTCACCAAACATTGCTTTCTGTTCCGTTGAAAGTGCCTCATACCATTTGGTAGCTTCCACGATTGCTTCCACCACTTCACGGGAATCCATTTCAGTAGGAAGATAATCAATCAGATTCTCCACCTCAACTGCCTCTTCCTGTTCCTCTTGTGTTAATTCGCCCTGGGATGGTTCCTGCGATACTGGATTTTCGCCGGCTGCCGGTGTACTTTCAGGTACTATCGGTATATCACCTGGCTGTATCTGCTCAGGAACTGTCGGGTTACTGTTCTCTGTATCACCTGACGCACTATTTTCTCCTTCCGCCGGAACAGACGGAACTGTACTGTCCGGTACGGCTGGTGTGACAGGAGCCGGTTCCGGTGTTGCTTCCGGAGCAACTTCCGGTGTTGGCTCTGGTGTTACTTCAGGAGTGGATTCCGGTGTCACTTCCGGTGTTACTTCAGGAGTGGATTCCGGTGTCACTTCCGGCGTTGCTTCGGGAGTGGATTCCGGTTCAGACGCAGACCCCTCATCCGCATTTTCCTCACCATCTTCCTCCGGCTTCAGTGAAGTGACATAAACCGTAATATCACGAATCACAACTTCTTCCTCTTCATCCCATCCTTTTTCTTCGCTGTAATCTACTGCATCTGTATCGTATGGATGAAACACCACTTTGCATTCCGTTTCATATTCTGACAAAGTCAATTCTTCGTCATCCCATGCAAAAACACCGTCACCTTCGCATTCTGTCAAAGGAATCTCACTCAGAACTGTGGGCTCTTCAACCTCCATGGATTTTGGCACATAAACCTTTTCACGTTCAACTGCACCTTCTACTTCTCCGTCTCCTGTAATATCATCCGCATATATTCTCACATTATCCAGTACAAGACTTCCTGTAACTTTGACCAATGCGCCTTCAAACCCTTTTGCCCGACGTACGCTGACTCCTGACGGAAGCTCCCATGTCTTATCATCTTTCACTGTGACAGTTCCACATATACGGATCACTCCATAATCTCCCGCAAGCTCCGCAGCACGTTCAAAAGATTTTACTGCTTTTTCTTTACTTTCTCCTGAACGGCTGTCCTTTCCGGATTTTCCGTTCAGATACACCACCATCTTTTCTTCTTTTTCTTCTGTAATCTCTGTTGGCTCTTTATCATCTCCGGCAAGAACCAGCTGACCTGTTCCTGCAGACAACACCATAACAGATGCCATAAGTATTCCCATGGTCCTCAGATAACGCTTCTTTCCGGTTCCTTTCTTCATGTAATCCCTCATGTAATTATTCTCTCCTCTATACATCTCATAGTTATCAACATTCTTCTGAAAATTAACAGGACTTATCCACAGCCCCAGTTTACCTATTGAAGTATATCACAAAACATTCCTTTTATACAGCCCCGAACTAATGTTTTTTTCTTTTCCTGTATTTTCCATCTATTTAACTTGCAATTCACCACAAAATCATGTATATTTTCCATATATTATGATGATGTAGGCTTTCGGGAGTGTAAAATTCCTAAATCAATAACCACTTTTGAAGTCCACATTATACTATTAAAGGAGTGAAAATATTTGGATTCTGGCGACGCCATACAGCTAATTGTATTATTTATTCTTCTGCTGCTCTCCGCATTTTTTTCATCTGCAGAGACAGCTATGACAACTGTTAACAAAATCCGTATCATGTCTTTGGCTGATGATGGAAATAAACGGGCAAAAACTCTGATGAAAATCATCGATGATCCCGGAAAACTACTCAGCACGATTCTTATTGGCAACAACATTGTCAATCTGTCAGCTTCTTCACTGGCAACCACATGGACTACCAGAGTATTTGGAAATGCTTTTATTGGTGTTGCAACCGGAGTACTGACACTGCTGGTTCTTCTTTTCGGAGAAATTACACCGAAGACGATGGCAACTTTGAGTGCCGAAAAGTTTTCTCTTACTTATGCACCGATCATTTATACGCTGATGAAGATCCTGACTCCGGTGATTTTTCTGGTCAATAAGCTTTCCAGTGGTGTTTTATTTCTTCTCCACGTTGACCCGAATGCCCGTCAGAACACTATGACAGAGCAGGAACTGCGTACAATCGTGGATGTAAGCCATGAAGACGGCATTATCGAAAAAGAAGAACGTCAAATGATTTATAATGTGTTTGATTTTGGAGATTCTCAGGCTAAAGATGTTATGGTTCCGCGAATTGATATGTCTTTTGTCAGTGTAGATGCTACGTATGACGAATTGCTGGCAATTTTCAGAGAAGATGGGTATACCCGTTACCCTGTGTATGAAAAGACTACTGACACAATTATTGGTATTATCAATATGAAGGATCTGCTGCTTCGTGATCCCAGTGAAAGTTTTTCTGTTCGCAGTATTCTCCGTGATCCTTATTTCACTTACGAATACAAAAGCACTGCTGATCTTCTTATGGAAATGAAGGAATACGCCGTCAACCTGGTAATTGTCCTTGATGAATATGGTGCCACAGCCGGTATGATCACACTGGAAGATCTGCTTGAAGAAATCGTCGGAGAAATCCGGGATGAATATGATGAAGATGAGGAAGAAGATTATCAGGAGATCATTGCACAGCGAGAGTATACCGCCCGCGGTTCGGCAAAACTTGATGATCTGAACGAAAGAATCGGTCTTCATCTGGAATCTGATGATTACGACTCCATTGGTGGCTATATTATAGAGCAGCTGGATCGTCTGCCCAATCCGGGAGAATCCTGTATCACAGATGATGGTCTGAAGCTGGTGGTCGATGAGATTGAAAAAAACCGGATTGAACTGGTTCATATCTATATACCGAAAGATTATTTTAATTCAAAAAATGAAAATGATGATGAATGATAGTATTCCATAAAAGGACGCCGCTGGAGCGTCCTTTTTATTACAGTTCCCGTACTATTTTGTGAAATTGTTTTCCACACCTTTCCACTTCCCCCAGCACTTCTTCAATGCCTGCTTCTGATAAAAACCAGTTAGTGCGGTTAATTCCCACATCGGACGGACAAATCATAAAATCCGTCTCCGGATAAAGAAGCTGATAATACATTCTACATCGGCGGGCATGCTGTGCCTTGCAGCAGATGATAGCTTTTTTTACTTCTATACCGGCTGCATCTGTCACTTTTCTTGAATATATGGCATTCTGATAGGTGTAGGTAGCCTGATTTTCTTTCAGCACTGCTTGTCCGTCCACACCATTTTTTATCAGAACATCATAGAGAAAATCCCATTCCGTCTCATACTCACCGGAATACTTTTGAATTTCTGCCTGAACCCCCGCAAACTTCCCCGTCAAAACACTATACCTGCCTGACGGAAGCACCCTGGGAGCATATCCTTCCTTCCACAACACAGCCGCCCGCTCCGCCATCTGTGGAAATCCGTTCCCAGGAACAAAAATAATATCCGCTTCCTGCGGCTCATCCTCAAGAAAAATAAAATCCGTAAAATTACTCAAAAACTTACTGTACTTTTTCGAAACATTCTCCATTTTCTATCACCATTTATCACTTATTTTCAGATAATGATATTGCTCAATCACATTATCTGCCATGTTATCTTTTGTGTCGTATAACTCTATAAAGTACAATGGCTGATGATAGTATATCCTGTCTATCAATGTCATTGGGAAAGCGCGCCTGAAGAGCTCCGCAACCTGCCACTGGCAGGTTGCTCCACACACTAAGGCGTCCACTGTTTACGCAGACTTAAGCGCGACGGCTCTCCGGAGCGTTTTAGTCGGAGTTAACAGTTAGCTGAAGGGAAGCGACCTGACATTGATACACAGGATATACTATCATCAGCCTCACTACCTTTAATATTATACAACCCAAAAGTACTATTTCGTCGTTATCAACGTCTGATACCCATCCCGCCGCAGTCTTTGTTCCATCGTAACAGCATTGCCAAGCTGTTCAAAAGCTCCCACCTGTACTTTATAGAACCCGTCACTCGCAAGAATATAAGCGGGATATCCCTTATCAATCAGTTCATAGTTCAAACGATTGGCATAATCCCTGTTTCTGAAAAGGCCAACCTGCACCCGATACAAAAGCGGTTCTTCCACATCTTCCTCTGCAAGAGTTCCCAATACAGCATAGGCAATTGCCTGAGCAATCTCCTGGAATTTATCATCAAAAAGCTGATTATCTATCGTGCTGTTTATAAATCCCACTTCCACCAAAAGAGCAGGCATCTTGGTTCTTCTAAGTACCACCAGCCCCGGTCTTGCTTTTACCCCAAGTTTTTGAAATCCCACCTCTTCCAGGGCACCATTAATATTCTCCGCCATTTCCAGTTTGATTCCCGATTTGTCATACACCAGTGTCTCTACACCATTATACTGATTTGGAACAGGACTGGAATTTCTGTGGAAGGAAATAAAATAATCTGCCATCTCTTCGTTTGCTATCTGTGCTTTCTGAAATGGTGTCTGATATACATCCGTCGTTCTTGTATAGACAACATCCATACCATTTTCTTTCAGTATTTCTCCCACAGCCAGCGTCAACCGAAGGTTATCATCTTTTTCCTGGCGACCCATCGCAACTGCACCTGGATCTTCACCGCCATGTCCTGCATCCAGAACAATCTTATATGCCATGTTTTACCTCCAGATAATTTTCTGGCGGGATACCATACGGCATTCCCGCCAGAGCATTGATACTCTTTCATATCTACTATATGCAGAAGACAAAAACATGTGCGTACAGCTATTTTACCGGTTCCAGACTTCTTTCCAATATTCCTGTGATTTTTGCAATCAACATTCCATAATTCGTGATCGGCACACCTATATCCTGCGCACAGGCAATTCGATAATGCATCTCTCTGGCATTCAGCATACAGGCTCCACAATGTACGATCATGCGATATGGCGTAAGATCATCCGGAAAACCGCCGCCGCTGCTGAAAGAAAATTCCAGTTTTTTGCCCGTATATTCTGTAATCCACCGCGGAATTTTCACAGTACCTATATCATCACATTGCCGGTGATGAGTGCATCCCTCAGAAATCAATACTTTATCCCCATCTTCCAGTTTTCCCAGCGCATCTACGCCCTGCAGGAAAGGTTCCAGTTCTCCTTTATAACGGGCAAACAGAATAGAAAAGGAAGTAAGAGGAATCTCGGGCGGAACGATTTTCGACACTTTAGCAAATGCCTGACTGTCTGTGATCACAATTCCCACATGCCCCTGCAGTTTTCTAAGTGTTGCTTCCAGTTCTGTATCCCGCACAACCACACAGGCTGCCCCTGCTTCCAGAATATCCCGAATCGTCTGCTGCTGTGGAAGTATCAGTCTCCCTTTCGGTGCTGCCTTATCAATAGGCACCACCAACACTGCAATTTTTTCTACATCCAGAAGATCTGCCACGATTCTTGGCCCGTCATTTTCTTCCGGTACCAGATGAGCAAGTTTCTCTTTTAATTCAAAAATATGGTATCCTGTCACAGCACTGACTTCCAGAACTTCTGTTACCCGGGCAGACTCACCTGCCATTTCCTTCATCCGATCCCTCGTTTTGTCGATCCGGTCATCTATTTCTTCTTTTTCCAGTAAATCACACTGATTCAGTGCAACCAGTACCGGAATCTTTTTTTCCCAGATTCTCAGAAGCAGTTTCTCATCTTCCTTTGTCATCCCGTCTTTAGCATCCAACACCAGCAAAGCAATGTCTGATTTATTCAGCATCTGATAGCTGCGGGCAACCCGCAGTTCTCCCAGTTCCCCTTCATCATCAATTCCAGGTGTGTCTATAAGAACCACCGGTCCCAATGGAAGAAGTTCCATGGCTTTTTGTACCGGATCTGTTGTAGTACCTTCTATCTGCGACACGATAGAAAGGCTCTGCCCTGTCATCGCATTGATCAGGCTTGATTTTCCTGCGTTTCGTTTTCCAAATATTCCAATGTGTACTCGTTCTGAAAATGGTGTGCTGTTCATACTCATATCATTTCCTCCTAGAAGCGGAAATCCCGCTGTCCCTGTTCGATTTCCTTTAAGTTGCGCACCACGATTTCTCTTACTTTTTCCTTAGGTATATTGGCAATTTCTTTTTGAATCAAAGCTTCTCCAACAGCTTTGGTATCATCTGCCGCATAATCTTCCAGATACTCTTTCAATGTCATCAGAGCATTTGGGTGGCAGCAGTTCTGTATTTGTCCGCTCTTACAAAGACTCATAAAGCGATCCCCTGTTCTGCCTTCGCGATAGCATGCGGTACAGAAACTCGGAATATATCCCAGCCTCATCAACCAGTTCACTACCTCATCCAATGACCGGTTATCACTTACATCAAACTGAGCGGAGCTTTCTTCCTCTGGTTCTTCCTCCGCATATCCGCCTACACTGGTTCTGGATCCGCCGCTGATCTGTGACACTCCCAGATGCAGAACCCTTTCTCTGCACTTCTGACTTTCTCTTGTGGAAATGATCATACCTGTATATGGCACTGCAATTCGGATACATGCCACAAGTTTTGCAAATATATCATCATTGATGCCATTATCAAATGCATCCGGATCGATATCATCAGCCCGACGGATTCGAGGAACGCTGATGGTATGAGGACCTACCCCATGAACAGCCTCCAGATGCTCTGCATGCATCAAAAGACCTGCAAATTCATATCGATACAGCTCCAAGCCAAACAATACACCGATACCCACATCATCGATTCCACCCTCCATGGCACGATCCATGGCCTCTGTGTGGTATGCATAATCATGTTTTGGTCCCGTCGGATGAAGTTTCTCATAAGACTCTTTATTATAAGTCTCCTGGAACAAAATATAAGTACCGATTCCGGCTTCTTTTAATTTTCTGTAGTTTTCCACTGTCGTAGCTGCAATATTTACATTCACCCGGCGGATTGCACCATTTTTATGTTTGATACTGTAAATCGTTTTTATACTCTCCAGAACATATTCGATTGGATTATTTACCGGATCTTCACCTGTTTCCAGAGCAAGACGCTTATGTCCCATATCCTGGAGTGCAATTACTTCCCGACGGATCTCATCCTGCGTGAGTTTTTTTCTCGGGATATGTTTATTCTTTGCATGGTATGGACAGTATACACATCCATTTACACAATAATTGGACAGATACAGCGGTGCAAACATAACGATACGGTTTCCATAAAAATCTTTTTTAATCTGTTCAGCCAGTGCACAAATTTCCTTATTCTTCTCTTCATTTTCACAGACCAGAAGAACAGAAGCCTCTCTGTGGCTCAGTCCTTTTCTCTTTTTAGCTTTTTCCAGAATCCGATCGATCAGTTCTACATTATTTTTGTTCTCATCTGCGTAAGCCAGAGTTTCCATAATTTCCTCATGGCTGATAAATTCTTCCGCTTTCATAGAGTCTACACGATACATAAAAAAACCTCTCTTTCTCACGTTATTTATCCGGTCTTTTTATCTGCCGGATTTCACTTTTCTTTTGAATACACGGTCTTACTGCTGACACCCGGCAGCATCCCCAACTTTCCCGACAGTGCGCTGATCTGATTCAGCGGAGCATCCAGAATCACACTGATTACAGAGACGTTCTTCTGCTTATATGGCACTCCCATTCTTCCAACGATATATTCTCCATACACATGAAGCAGCCGGTTGATCTCGTCTGCTGAATCCCTGTTTTCCACAATAATCGCTATCACAGCTATTCTGGTCTCCATTCCACTTGCCTCCTTTTTTAAAATAATTTTTCCCTATGATACGAAAAAACGCCCACCGAGGGCGCTTTTCGTTCAAATACAATATATCTGTATCTTCTTTTTATATCAGCGGCCCTTCCCTCTCAGGTTGTACCCTTCAAGGTCTGGATAGTTTCTATTATTGTATCATTTTGTATAATTAATAACAAGATTTTTTTGCATTTTTCGTCAATAACTGATAAAATAATGGACGAAAGACTTTACAGGAGGATTTTACCATGTATTATTATTTTATTGTAAATCCTGTCTCACGATCTGGTCAGGGAATGAAAATATGGGAACAAACAAAAGAAACACTTCAGAAAAAACATATACCCTATCAGGTATTCTTTACTCAATATAACGGGCATGGCAAAAAGCTTGCCCGACAGATTGCCCCTCAGGCTGTAGGACATACACTGGTCATGATCGGCGGTGACGGTACGATCAATGAAGTCCTGAATGGGCTTCCTTTGGATTGCTCGATCACCCTGAGCTACATACCTGTAGGCTCAGGCAATGACTTTGCACGGGGAATGCATCTTCCCGTACAGTCTGATTCAGCATTGAAACGAATCCTTTCTTCAGAAGGTACCAAAACGATCGATGTAGGAAAATTGGACACACAAAACCGAACCTCATATTTTTCCATCAGTTCCGGTATTGGCTACGATGCGGAGGTTTGCTATGAAGCCTCTCATTCCCGCGTAAAAAAATTGCTAAACAATCTCCATCTGGGAAAACTGATCTATGCTTATGCCGCCATAAAACTTTTATTTACTTTCCGCCCATCCGATATGGATGTTGTTCTCGATGGAGACCGACATTATCATTTTACAAACGTTTATTTTATTGCCGGAATGAATCTGCAGTATGAAGGAGGCGGCTTTCGCTTCTGTCCCCATGCAAGCTGCCGGGACGGTGCTCTCGACTACTTGATTGTCCATGATCTGAGCAAATGGAAAATCCTGCTTCTCTTTCCTACTGCTTATTTTGCACTGCACACACATATTCCCGGAATCACGATCCTTCAGGGAAAAGAGATACATATCACCTGCTCTCATCCTCATAAGCTTCATCAGGATGGAGAATTCGCCGGAGTCGCTGATACAGTTACCATGAGCACACAAGAACGCTGCCTGCGATTCCTCTAGAATATATAGTTATAAAAAGCGCCACTGATACATAATTGCTGCTCACCGCCTACAAAGGCGCGAGTCATCCCTCATCTGATATATCTCTTACCGCAGGAACATTCTCAGCAGCATCTCTTTTCCTTTGGTGTATGGCATATATCGTATGGGAAGATCCATCCATGTGTGCTTTTTAACGATACTTTTTTCATGAGAAAATGTCTCATATGATTTCTTTCCATGGTAGCTTCCCATGCCGCTGTTTCCCACTCCGCCAAATCCCATCCGGGATGTGGCGAGGTGGATAATCGTGTCATTGATACAACCGCCTCCGAAGGAAAGACTTCGAAGCACTTTTTCTTCCACATCTTTTCGCTGAGTAAACAGATATAAAGCCAGAGGTTTTTCTCTTTCTTTTACCTTTTCAATTGCTTCATCCAAAGTTTTAAAGGTCAGTACCGGAAGCACCGGACCAAAGATTTCTTCCTGCATCACAGGAGCATCCCAACTGACATCTTCCAGAACGGTAGGTGTGATCTGCAGCGTATCCGGATTGCCATAGCCTCCGCAGCATACTTTTTCTCCTTTGATCAGATTCATAACCCTCTGATAATGCTTCTCATTGATCATTTTCGGATAATCAGGATTGTCAAGCGGCTCTTTTCCCAGCATTTTTTCAATCCAGTAAACTACATAGGTAAGAAATTCTTCTTTTACTTTCTCATCAATCAAAAGATAATCCGGTGCCACGCATGTCTGCCCACTGTTAAGATATTTTCCGAACACCAGCCTTTTTGCCGCAAGTGACAGCTTTGCGTCTTTCGTGACAATACACGGACTCTTTCCACCCAGTTCCAGTGTTACCGGTGTTAGATTCCTGGAAGCTTTTTCCATAACCTTCTTTCCTACAGTCACGCCGCCGGTAAAGAATATATAATCAAACCGCTGATCCAGAAGTTCGGTATTTTCTTTTCTGCCGCCTTCCACAACAGCCACATATTTACCGGGAAATGCATCTCTGATCACTTCTGACAGTACTTTTGATACTGCAGGAGCATAGGCTGATGGCTTCAACACACAGCAATTTCCTGCAGCGATTGCCCCAATCAGAGGTTCCATACACAGCATAAACGGATAATTCCATGGAGCCATCACCAAAACCACACCGTAGGGCTCTGATACCGTGAAACTGTCTGCATGAAACTGTGCAAGAGGTGAAAGTTTCCATTTTCTCAGGTTCCAGATGGGCAGATTCTTTTTCACATAAGATAGCTCTGCAAGCGTCATGCCCACTTCTGTCATATAAGATTCAAACACCGACTTATTCAAATCCTTTTTCAGTGCAAGATTTATATCTTCTTCATGTTTTTTAATAGATTCTTCCAGACGATTCAATGCTTCCAAACGAAATCTAAGCTCTTTTGTTCTGTCTGTTGCAAAAAATTTTCTCTGACGCTCTACAATTTTCTCGATTTTCATACCCTGCCTCCTTTCCTTCCTTAATATGCTTTATTCAATATAAAAAGTACATCCTCAATATCCGCTTTTCTGGGATTTACGATCATTGCCCCATCATTCACTGCTGTCTGTTTTTATCCTTCCACAATCAGGTAAGTTCCGTCTTCAAGAGGAAAAATTTCACTGGCTTCCAGAATCTCGTCTTCACTCATTCCTGTAACATCCATACCACTCTCGTCCAGATACTCTTTCACATCTTTCATGGATTTTACAACGACTGCCATACACTCCTCCAGAAATTCTTCCGCTTCTTCATAATTCTCCGCAACTTTTTCATCAAAAAGCTGTCCCTGATTTTTTAAAAATGTTTCCACACAAAGTTTGCTGTATTCACTCATATTCTTTCTCTCCTGTTATTTTGTTTCTGTTTACAGAAACATTATTTTTCTTCTTGAATCTGCAAAAGTTCCCGGGGATGGCTGATGATCCGATCTGCATGATTTTCTTCCAGCTCTTTTCTGTCACGAAATCCCCACAGCACTCCGATCGTATACATTCCGGCTGCTTTCCCTGTTTTCATATCCGTATTGGTATCACCCACATACATACAATCCTCCGGTTTCACCATAAGCGCATCTGCGATTTTCCATGCACCATCCGGATTTGGTTTTCGCTTCATCCCTGGTTTCAGTCCCTGGATCACATCAAATACATCATCACCAAAAAGTCCAGTCACCGCAAGATAAGTAGCTTCATGGGGTTTATTGGAAAGTACCGCAAGTTTTACTCCTCTTTTTTTCATTTCTGCGAGAGTTTCCTTCATTCCATCAAATGCTGTCACTTTATACAATGGATTTTTTGCAAAGATTTCCCTGTACAGCTTCTGTCCTTCTGCAAGATGTGTAAAATCTCCACCGGCAGCACGCATGCAGCGTTCCATCAGTATATCTCCGCCATCTCCTGCATGATATTTATAGTCATTCACCGGCTGTGCGGGAAGTCCGAATTGTTCCAGAATCTGATTAGCCACATTGGCAATTGACTCCACTGTGTCGGCCAGAGTCCCATCCAGATCAAATATACAAGCCTGATACATAATTATTACTCCTCTAGTTTTCTTTTCGTGCATTGTTATATTTTACATCCTGATGAAAAGAATATCAACTGTCTGCAGACATTTTCACAACAAAAGACACGCTCCTTTGTATTTCCACAAAAAAACGTGTCTTTTATTCTATCAATTCTTTTTCATATTCATTGATCAATCTCAGAGCATTTTCAAGATATGGCTCTAATTTATGCTGAATTTCATCTGTAAATCCTTCCCACACCTGATTCATCTCATCCAGACAGAATTCCTGATGATTTAACACCGCCAGCGGAGAGTAATGAAATCTTTCATAAAGCGTACAAAGGATCTCGGCATCTGCCTCCCCTTGTTTTCTTTCAATACGCTCAAATCTCTTAAATCCAATATCCAGTTCTTCTGCCATTTTATGCTGAGATAATCCTTCTATATCACGTATATTTTTCCATATAGAAGGGGATTTTAACTGTCTCTCGGCAAGTTCCATATTCTTTAATGTAAAGTCTGTGATTTCAAGTTTTTGACTTTTACTCACATAGATTCCCTGTTTAATGATCCACAGCATGGCCTTGGCAAATTCATTTTTTCCATGATCCGTGATGCACCGGTCCATATAGCGATTCATTTGCCCGGTG
Source organism: bacterium (assembly GCA_004562915.1). Lineage (GTDB taxonomy): Bacteria > Bacillota > Clostridia > Lachnospirales > Lachnospiraceae > Oliverpabstia. Next base: position 30,022 of record SFQZ01000029.1, on the reverse strand, counting down.
ATATGTCTGCGTCCTGTCAGAAGATAACACACATCGCCACCCTGTTCTTCAAAACACTGCAGACTCCTTAGGGAAATGATTTTATGCCCGCTCTCCAGCTTATAATAATGACTCTGATTGACACCAAACCTTTTTCCCATTTGCTCCTGCGTCAGATTCAGAGCTTTTCGATATAGCTGTAACCTTTCAGGTATCTTCAGATAATAAGAACTCATAAATCTTCTCCAATACGTTTTTATTCTCATATTGTAGAATTTTTAATTTGTCCTATTATTACCCTTTTTGTGAATAATGATACATTTTGAAATAATACTTTTCTTTTGAGTCAAAAAGTATTAAAATAGAGATTATTAAAACTATGACTCCAGAAATAGTTTTTGTATCTTATGTTTATTTATCTGAAAAAGGAGAAGTACTATGGCAAAGAATAATGTTTTCAAGGCTCTTGCCGGACTGGCTGTTGCCGGAGCTGCTGTTGGTGGTGCACTGGCCTACATTAAAAAGTGTAAAGATGTGGACGCTCTCAGCGAAGAAGATTTTGATGATCTTCTGAATGATGAAGAAGAAAGCGAGCCTCAGAAAGAACGCACATACACTACGCTTCCAAAAGAAGATGTACCTAAGGCAGAAGAAACTGATGAAGCTGACGCTGAATCCGAAACTGCTGATCAGACTGATGCCGAAGCCGAGACCGCTGATGATACTGGTGCTGAAACCGAGGCTGCTGACGAAACTGACACCGACGCTTAACTCTGTGTTTTGCCAACTTAATTATGCAAAAGGCAATCGGATCAGTCCGATCTTTAAGTCTTTTATCCCAAAATAAAAAGATTCTATAGAAATCTATGCTTTTCAGCATTTGATTTTCTATGGAATCTTTCTACTTTCTTTCATGTCTCTTATTTTTTTAAGTGTAAAAATTACTACAGCCTTTAAGAGTTTGTTTGTTATTGTTCAGGCTGCCAGACTGTCTCCAATCTGCTCACAGCTTCCTGAATCTGTTTTTCAGTTAATGTAGCATATCCCATCAGTATAGTAGGTTCCCTGCGTTTTTGTAATGGCTCTATACAATATTCCGAAAGACCATATACTTTCACTCCCACAGACTTTGCCGCGTCTACAGCTTCTTTTTCTGTCATGTTGTTTTTCATTTCCAAGAGAATATGTACTCCTGCATTCTCACCTCGTATCTGACAGATATTATGAAGTCTCTTCATTTCACTCAGCAGACAGTCATGCTTTGCCCGGTACACACCTCGCATCCGATTCAGATGCCGCTCAAAATATCCTTCTTTAAAAAATATTTCCAGTATTTTCTGATCCACTCTCGATACCGTGACAGAGAAATTCTTACCTTTTGTTTCATATTTTCCAAGAAGACATCGGGGAATCACCATATAACTGATTCGAATCGCTGGTGCCAGAGATTTTGAAAATGTTCCCAGATAAATAACTCTGTCATGCCTATCATATCCCTGCAGACTTGGAATCGGTTTTCCCTTATATCTGAATTCACTGTCATAATCATCCTCAATCAGGAACCTGTTCTCTTCCCGAGCTGCCCATGCCAAAAGCTGCTGCCTTCTTTTGATCGGCATTACACTTCCCAGTGGAAACTGATGAGATGGCATTACATAAGCAAGGTTCGCACCACTCTTCTCCAGCAGTTCCACGTCCATTCCCATCTCATCCGGCTCCAGCCCAACCACTTCATATCCCATATTTTTAAAAGCCAACCATGCACTGATGTAAGTGGGATTATCCATGACAATTTTCCGGTTCATACCCAAAATCACATGCAAAAGCATAAGTAAATAATCATTTCCTGCTCCTACAACAATCTGATCTTCTTTACAGTTCACTCCCCTTGCATGGTGCAGATACGCTGCAATCTCTCTGCGCAGAGCTTCCTGTCCCTGAGGATTACCCAGCTGGAAAAGAGTTCCGTCATCATCATTCAATACATTTTTTGATATTTTTCTCCATGTAGAGTAAGGAAAACCTTCTTTATCAATACCATTGATTGCAAAATCATACTCATAAACCTGGGTCTGAGTCGCTTTTTTCTCTTCCCGTCTGCCTGTACGAACAGGAAGTTGATACAACTGATCCAACTCACAGACATAATATCCTCTATATGGCTGAGAAATCATATATCCTTCCGCCAGAAGCTGTTCATAAGCCATATCTACGGTACTGCGGCTTACCCCCAGATGCTTTGCAAGTGCTCTGGTGGAAGGCAGCCTCTCACCGGCACGGATTTTACCATTTTGAATTTCATTTCTGATAAACTCATAAATCTGTTCATACATTGGATGACCACTGTGTCCGTCCAGGGAAATTGTCAATTCATTCATAGGATTCTCCACTGTGAGATTCTTGTATTCTATATATAAATTACTATTTTGCCAGCAGCATCATAATCTTGTTGCTTCTTGCAATGAAGTTTGTCATTTCGTCCGGATTCAGCTGTGTATGAGCCAACATAGCCAGATCATAAAGCTGTTCGCAGATCATCGGAACATTCTCTGTATCCTCTTTATGCTCAGCCACATATTTCACCAACGGATGATTTGCATTCAACACAAGTGTTGTTTGGGTATTTCCAAACATGCTTGCATCCATACCGTACATTTTCATCATATCCTGCATACGGCGGCTCTCTTCTGACAGAGTCATCATGGAAGAAATGCTGTCATTTTTCAGTTTTTCAACTTTTATATCCATGTTCTCTTTGTTCAGAGCTTTCTTAAATACTCCTGCCAGCGACTCTGTCAGATCTTTCAGATCTTCTTCCGTCTCCTCTTTGAAGTTTTCTGTAAGATCCGCATCAATTCTCTGGAATTTAACATTTTCATTTCTCTGCTCCAGATGTGTGATGAAAGCGGAATCGATATTATGCTTCAAAATCACCGCATCCATGCCTTCTGCCCTGAACATATTGATGTACTGGCTCTGCTGAATCTCATCTGTTACATAGAAAATAGTAGTTTTCTCTTCTTTTGCTTCATTTTCAGATGTCTCTTCTGCTTTATCCGCATCTTCCACTACTGTATCTTCTGCCGTTTCGTCTTTCTTTTCTTCCGTTGTATCTTCTTTCTTATTTTCCTCGATGCAGTCTTTCAGTGTCAGATATTTACCATCAATATTTTTAAACAGGATATAATCATTCATCTTGTCTGCAAATTTTGTATCCTTGATGCATCCAAATTTGATAAATGGATTGATATCATCCCAGTATTTCTCGTAATCTTCTCTGGCTGTCTTGCACATTCCGGTCAGCTTATCCGCAACTTTTTTGCTGATATAATCGGAAATTTTCTTTACAAAACCATCATTCTGCAGTGCGCTTCTGGATACATTCAAAGGAAGATCCGGACAATCGATCACACCTTTGAGAAGCATAAGGAACTCAGGAATAACTTCTTTGATGTTATCCGCAATGAATACCTGATTGTTATACAGTTTGATTGTTCCTTCGATAGAATCATACTCTGTATTGATCTTCGGGAAATACAGAATACCTTTCAGATTAAACGGATAATCCATATTCAGATGGATCCAGAACAACGGCTCTTTATAATCCATGAATACTTTGCGATAGAATTCTTTATATTCTTCATCGGTGCACTCATTCGGATGTTTCATCCACAGAGGATGTATATCACTTAAAGAAACCGGTCTCTTATTAATCTTTACTTTTTCTTTCGCCGGAGAAACTTCTACAATCTCTTTTTCTCCGTTCTCATTTTCCTTTTCCTCTGTCTTTGCATCTTCATGAATATGCTCAACAACTACATCATCATCTCTGAGATCTGCTTCATCGATGGTTTCATATTCCTGCTCTGCATTTGCTTTAGAAAGGAATATTTCAACCGGCATAAATGAACAATATTTTTCAATGACTTCTCTTACTCTGTATTCATTTGCAAACTCCAGACAGTCTTCATTCAAAAACAGTGTAATCTCTGTACCGACAGTCGTTTTATCGCCATCCTGCATGTCATACTCAGAACCACCATCACACTCCCAGTGAACAGGAACCGCTCCATCCTGATAAGATAATGTATCAATATGCACTTCATCCGCTACCATAAATGCAGAATAGAATCCCAATCCGAAATGTCCAATGATCTGATCCTCATTCGTCTTGTCCTTGTATTTTTCCAGGAATTCAGTCGCACCTGAAAATGCAATCTGTGTAATGTATTCTTCTACTTCATCTGCGGTCATACCGATACCATTATCGATAAACTTCAGAGTTTTTTTCTCAGGATCTACGATTACATCAATCTTGCTTTTATATCCATCCGGAAGAGTATATTCTCCCATCATATCCAGCTTTTTCAGTTTTGTAATCGCATCGCATCCATTGGATACCATCTCACGAACAAAAATATCATGATCGGAAAAATATCATGATCGGAATACAACCACTTTTTAATAATTGGAAAAATGTTTTCGCTATTGATTGAAAGATTACCATGTTTTGCTCCCATGGTCATTCACACTCCTTTTTTCAAAATATTTCTTAATCACTGAAACATATAGTAATACCGAAAAAACGAAATGTCAAGAAAAAATTAGCACTCATTTTGATTGAGTGCTAATAATTAATAATCTGTTTATATTCGCTTTATACTTAATTCATTTTTGATTACAGTGTCAAAAGTCCATATCCATGACATGCTTGCAGCGAAACAATCCGTAATCACTTTTGACACCCAAATTATTTACGCTGTACCCTGAAAAATCATTTTATAACTCAGGATTCTTTCCTGTCTCTCTGTTTCCGGATTCCGAATTTGTTCCAGAAGTATTCTGGCCGCTTCCATACCACTGGTCTGATAGTGATAATGCACTGTAGTCAATCTTGGTGTAAGAATATCCGCTACTACTCCATGACCGATTCCAGTGACTCTCACATCCTCCGGAACCTTTTTTCTATGATCTTTCAGGCAGGAAATTGCACCCACCGCAATCATATCTGTGGCACAAAATACGCTGTCCACCGGTTCCTTGCAACAAAGAATTTTTTCCATTCCCCTGTAACCGTCATCCATCGTAAAATCCACTTCCTCGGAAGGAATCTTCTCCAGCAGTATTCCTGATTCGTTCAAAGCTTTCTTCACTCCGAGACGACGGCTTTCACCAGCCGCCTTATCTTTACAGTTCACCCCTAGATAAGCAGGATGACAGCTGCCTGTATCCAGCAGATACTTCATCATCTCGTAGGCTGCCTGAAAATCATTATGAAAAACGCAGGAATACTCATGACTCTGCTGTCCAACAAGTACAACCGGAAACGGCATTCTGGAAAGTGCCTGCAGGTGTCTTTTGGTAATCACTGATGCCGCCAGTATCAGTCCGTCCACCTGACTGTGCTCAAATGTTTCCAACATGCTGATCTCTTTTTTCTGACTGCGGTTGGAATTCATCAACATAACATTATAGTTTTCCTTATCCAATACCAGACTGATTCCTGAGAGAATCCTTGGCATGGACTCTGAATCCAACTGAGGTACCAACACACCGATTTTTCTGCTTTTTTTTGTTCTCATTGCACGGGCATATTCCGATGGCTGATAATTGGTCTCCTGAATTACCTTTGCAATCCTCTCACGCTTTTCTTCACTCAGACTGCCATTATTCAGATATCGGGATACTGCCGCACTGGAAACACCTGCCATTCTGGCAATTTCACTGATTGTCATTCTATATCACCTTTTTCATCAGCCAGTAACATCCATATGCCGGAATCTGCACACCGCGTGCTTCCATCTCACGACCGCTCAGCAGATCCACATACATTCCGTCATCTTCATTGATCCATGCGACTTTGTCGTATGCACTGAAATTAAACAGAGCTACCAGTTTTTCTTCTCCCTTTGCTTTAATCAAACCGAGAATCGCATCATCCCATGTATCTATTGTCCATACGGTGGCATCTGCATCAAATGCCTTATGGCTCTTACGGATTGTTTCTATCTTTTTAAGTCCCTGAAAAATCTCATACTGCAATGTACCCACATAATTTCTAAGTTCTGCTTTATCCCACTGGAACTTTCCTCTATGAATATAACGAGAATCTTCGCATTTTTTCGGATCCATATGATATCCGTAATCATTTTCCTGACCGATCTCATCTCCACTGTAGATCACAGGAATACCAGCCTGTGTCATCATATATGTGTGAAGTGTAAGGTCAAAACGAATCGCCTTTTTCAAAGCTTCCTCGTCTTTTTCATAGGCTGCTTTCTCAATTCCGCAGAGGGAAGCAGTCGTTCCGCACTGACGCGCATCGCCAGATGCAGGATCTGCATTATACAGTTCTCCCCGTCCGAAAGAACCCGGGAACTGTCCCGTAAAGAAATCACTCAGAAAACGCTTGTGTGCAACTTCATCAATGCCGAACTGCCTCAGCCAACCATAATCCAATCCCCATCCAATATCATCATGGCAGCGCAAATAATTCTGAAATACATAATCTTTGGGAAGTCTATTAATAATATCCATCTGACGGCGAAGCAGTCTGGCATCATGGGTAGCCACAGTATTCCAGGTAGTAGCCATGGTAGTTACATTATATAGCATATGACATTCCGGTTTTTCAACAGTACCAAAATAAGGAACTACTTTCTCCGGTTCCATAACCACTTCTCCAAGGAGAATAACGCTCGGACATACAATCTCACAGATCATACGCATCATGCGAACAATGGTATGCACCTGCGGAAGATTACGACACTGGGTTCCCAACTGTTTCCAGATATAAGGAACTGCATCGATACGAATCACATTCACACCTTTATTCGTCAGATTCAGCATATTATAAATCATTTCATTCAGAACGATCGGATTAGCGTAATTCAGATCCCACTGATAAGGATAGAAAGTAGTCATAACAAACTTGTGTATGTCTTCAAGCCAGGTAAAATTACCCGGTGCTGTTGTCGGAAACACCTGAGGAACGGTTCTTTCAAACTGTGCCGGAATGTCGTAATTGTCATAAAAATAATATCGGTCCATATATTCTCTCTCACCGGCTCTTGCACGTCTCGCCCACTCATGATCTTCAGATGTATGATTCATAACAAAATCCAGGCATACACTGATACCCCGCTGTCTGCATTCATCTGCAAGACTCTCCAGATCTTCCATGGTTCCCAGTTCCGGCTGCACTTTTCTGAAATTGGAAACTGCATACCCGCCGTCGCTCCTTCCTTCCGGTGACTCCAGAAGCGGCATCAGATGGAGATAATTTACATTTGATTCCTGAATATAATCAAGTTTTTCCCGAACACCATTCAAATTCTCCGCAAATGCATCCACATACATCATCATACCGATGACATCGTTTTTCTTATACCATTCCGGATCTGCTTCTCTTTTACGGTCAAGTTCTTTTAAATCTTCTTTTCTATACTTATATATATTTTTCAGATTCTGACAAAGATTGTCAAATGCCCACTGCTGCCCCTGATACAGTTCACAATAAAGCCATTTCAATTCATCATAATGTCGTGCCAGACGACGCTGAAACTCTTTCTCTTCAAATTCATCATTACCGGCATTTTCTACAGAACTATTTATTTCTTTTACTTCTGTGGTTTCCTTATCCTCCGTCACTTTTTTCTGTACTACTACTGTTCTTTTTCTTTCAAGACTTTTTTTCTTTCTTGTTTTCATTGCCTTCTCCTCAAAATATATTTGTAATCGATTTCAAAATTAATTATAACACATCACTTAAAAAAATCAATATATAATCCTCTATATTCTTTCTATTTCCGCCAGTCTGTCTACCACACTCTGAGCAACTTTTTTGCTTTTATCACTCAACTGATTGATTTTTTCCTGATATTCGATGCCGATATTCTGCACTTTTCCATACCGTTTACTGCTTTCCGCATAATTCTTCACATCACTGATCCCCAGAATATAATCTACTGATACACCGAAATATTTTGACATTTCAACCAGGACATTGGCTCTTGGTTCGCATTCACCTTTTTCAATCTTACTGATTGTATTCTGTGAACATCCTATTCTGGTCGCCAATGTCAGCTGACTGATATTTTTTTGTTCCCGCAATTCTTTTACTCTTGTGTACATATCATATTTCTCCCTGATCACAATAATCCGCTATTCACAGATATCTGTTTCGGATTTTCAGTAGTGCATGATTTTTATCTCTATACTGATAATTATCTTTTTAGTTTATAGGAAAATCTTTCCAATCTAACTCTGTACAGAGTAGTCTTCAACTTATTTTGGAGTAAATTGTGGGGATTCTTAAGAAATCGTAAAGATTCTTAAACTTCTCTTTGAAATGCGGTATTTCTTTGATTTACAAGAATAGTTGTGCTATAATTCCATTTGACAACATAGACCTATGTTAAGGAGGCGTATCTTGATGATAAAAAGAAGTAAACGACTTATCCCGGTAGTGTTGTATGGCTGCTTCTATCTGGCATGCTTTCACTGGCTCGAACGTACACCAACCAGATACCATATTATCAATTCCAGCCTGGACGACAAAATACCTTTCTGTGAATATTTTATAATTCCATATTTCTTATGGTTTTTTTACATAGCAGCTACTGTTTTATTCTTTATGTATTTCAACGACAGCACTACGGAATACTGGAACCTGATCATTAACCTTGGCTTGGGAATGACCTTATTCCTGATCGTATCCTATGTTTATCCGAATGGGCTTGCGATCCGACCGCACGAATTTCCGCATGATAACTTCTGCACTGATCTGGTGAAATATCTTTATAAGATTGATACACCAACCAATGTACTGCCGAGCATTCATGTATATAATTCCATTGCATGTCACTGCGCAATCAACAGCTGTCAGCGACTTCAGCGGCACAAATGGGTTCGTCAAGGATCACTGATACTCACAACCCTGATTGTTCTGTCTACTATGTTTTTAAAGCAACACTCCATCTGTGATGTTGCTACCGGTATCACTTTTGCTGTTGCTTCCTATATGGTGATTTACAGGGTGTATGCAAAATCATCCCAACGGGCAGCACGTCACTCAACTTTATATTAAAAAATGTAAGGCTCTGCAAAAGCCTTACATTTTTTATGTAAAAATCATTTGAATCAGTTAAAGCCATAAATTTTCTGAACCACTTTGTATCCGGTTACAGATGCCTTTCTTCCTCCTTTTCCCGGAAGATTACACACTCTTCCAAGAAGACTGAAGCGTACTCTGTAATATACTTTTCGATCTGCGTTCTTCATATATCTCCATAGTTCCTTTTTCTTTTCAAAGTTTTCATCTGTTTTTGACTGCAAAAGGAATATACTGGATATAGTCGTAATAATAATAAGCATATGCAACATATAATCTCTCTGTTTCTTATTCAGATTCTTCTGCTGCGCCATATGATCAATCATCAGTTTATTTACTTTGATCTGCTGATCGATTCGCCCGATCATCACATTTTCACTGACAGACTGATCATCCCTGCCGATAAAATACCGGTACAGATTCACGTCCATATAATACATCGTCTTTACATAAGGCAGAGGGATAAAAGCCACCAGATTATCCACATAAAATGTATGCTCCGGAAGCTGAAGTCCACACTCCCGCAAAAGCTCTGTCCGGTATATCATAGAGTGCATCAGAATGTAATGACTTTGCCCCAGCGGTTTTGTTTCATCCCAGCCAAATATTTTATCCTGCGGGAGAGATGAGCGATACCGCATTATGGATTTATGCTTCGCTCCTACCTTTTCATACACATAATTGCAGATCATCAAATCCAGTGTCTGCGGTCCGCGGACACACTGTTTCAGTGCATCCAACACTTTTCTGTAAGCCTCTTCATTCAGCCAGTCATCACTGTCCACAACTTTAAAATACAGCCCGCTTGCATGGGCAAGCCCTGTATTGACAGCGCCCCCATGACCTTTATTTTCCTGATGGACTGCTTTCACGATTCCCGGATGCTGCTCCTCATATTCTCTGGCAATCTTTAATGTATCATCTTTAGAGCCATCATCCACTACGATAATCTCCACCTCATCTCCGCCAACCAGCAGCGAATCAATGCATTTTCTCATATATTCCTGCGAATTATAGCAGGGAACTGCAATACTTAATATTTTCACTTCTGTTATCCCTTTATCCTTTCTCCGGTCCCAGCTTCATATTCATATATACGGCATATGCATGAAATGCTGTCGGTACCGGATATTGTTTTTCCACATCTGCTGTCTCTACAAACAACAGATCTTTCTCTTTCTTTATATCCAGTTCTGCCACCCGTATTACATATCCTGTCATCTCCCATTCCACATGAGAAAAAATATGTCGAGAATTTTCCAGTCTGTGTATCTGTAACGGCAAAATCTGATATTCTTCTATCCATTCCAATATCTGCTCTTCACTGAGATGTCCTTCCAGGTTAGGCAATTCATACATGCCCGCCAGAAGTCCTCTGGCAGGTCTTTTCCGAATGGCGACCTTATCTCCGTCACGTATCACAAGTACTGTTTTTTTCTCCAGCCGGCGCTCTTTTGATTTTTTCTTTACCGGAAGCTGTGACACAGTCCCATGGGCGTATGCCCTGCAAATTTTCGCAACAGGGCATATTTCACATTTTGCCATTCCATTGGGGGGTATGCACACTAATGCCCCCAGTTCCATCAGTGCCTGATTGAAGATCCCCGGCTGCTCTGTCGGCATAATCTCTCCCAGTTCTTTCTCAACCTGAGTTTTTACTGACTGTTTTAATATATCCTCATCATTTTCTGTAATTCTGGAAATCACTCTCAAAACATTCCCATCCACAGCAGGAACCGGTATGTCATATGCTATGGAAGCTACGGCACCTGCCGTATAACTGCCGATTCCGGGAAGCTCCAGCAGCTTATGATAATCAGCCGGAAGCTTACCATCATATCTTTCCATAACAGAGACAGCTGCTTTTTGTATGTTTCTTACCCGATTGTAATATCCCAATCCTTCCCACAGCTTCAACAGCTGCTCTTCCGAACATACTGCAACTGCTTCCACCGTTGGCAAAGCTCTGATAAACCTTTCAAAATATGGTTTAACCGCCTCCACCCGTGTCTGCTGCAGCATAATTTCTGAAATCCAGATATAATATGGATTTTTTGACTCACGCCAGGGAAGAATTCTATGATTTTTTTCATACCATTCCATCAGTGGTTTTACGATTTCTTCTGTCATCCTACTCCATCTCCAACGAAAAATCTATGGGAATCCGAGAATTTACAAAGATTTCACCTGGATGTACCGTACAATCCCATGCCTGCACGTGTACTCCGGACTCTTTTGCCCGTATCAGCTCCTGACCGAACTCCGGATGAGTATTCCAATTGGGTCCAAACGTATTTATCCCTCCCATCTGAATAATAAAAAAGATCCAGGCTTCATACCCGTCTTCCATACAGTTTCTCAACTCTCTGATATGCTTGATCCCTCTTTCTGTAGGTGCATCCGGAAATCTTGCCGTTCCATTTCTTTCCAGAGTCACTCCTTTTACTTCAATAAATGCCTTTTTCCCCTGATATTCCACATATAAATCAAATCTGGAATTCCCATATTTTTTCTCCGTCTGAAGTTTTATAAGCCCCGGAAAAATATTTTCGTGTTCAATCCACTCTTTTACCAGATAGTTCGGCATCTGAGAATCCATATTTACCAACACCTTTCCCTTATATACCTGAACAAGATCATACTTTGTCTTTCTTGATGGATTGTCCGATTCTTCCACTAAAACTGTCGCACCGGGAACCAGAAGCTCCCTGCATCTTCCTGTATTCTTCACATGACACATTTCCGTTTTCCCGTCAATCTCTACGTTTGCGATAAACCGGTTTGGCCGGCTGATAAATTTTCCTTCTTTTATCCTATAATATTTCACTTTACTTTTCCTGTCCTCTTGCATTTTTCCTATTTTCTTTATACAATATAAGACAAGGGTCAAAAGATCAGTTACGGCATGCTTGCATGCCTGTGACTGGCTTTGGGACCCGTAAAATATGAGTTCAAAAACCTTTGACACTCTCACTACCATAAAGGAGATTACTATGGACAGTATCATTTTTGATGTAGACGGAACACTGTGGGATTCCACCTCCATCTGTGCAGAGGCATGGAATACCATCATCAGACGAGAAACCGACCTTGATCTGTACATTACTGAAAAAACACTTAAAGGTCTGTTCGGACGCCTTCTTCCCGACATTGCAAAGGTTATTTTCCCTGATTACTCAACTGAACGCCAATTATATCTTATTGATCAGTGTTGTCAGGAAGAACATCGGGCACTGCTTATGCACTGTGCACCTCTCTATCCCGAGCTTGAAGAAACACTTAAAGAACTCTCAAAAAAATATCGTCTTTTTATCGTCAGCAACTGTCAGGCCGGTTATATTGAAGTCTTTCTGGAATCCAGCAAACTGGGACAATACTTTGAAGGTCATCTCTGCCCGGGAGATACCGGAAACGCGAAGGCTGAAAATATTCTCCAGATCATCCGCGATTACCAGCTGAACACTCCAGTCTATGTGGGGGATACAGACGGCGATTACCGTGCCACAAAAGCAGCAGGAATTCCTTTTGTATATGCAGCGTACGGTTTCGGAACCGTTTCTTCACCTGATTATACCATCAAACAGCCAAAAGAACTCCTTAATATTTTCTAAATTTTTATTTTATATGGTTTGAAGAGCGTGTGAAGATGAACCCCGTCTGTTTCAGAAGCAGGCCGCTCCCCTTCAGCTAAGCGCCAACTACGACTACAGACGCTCCGGAAAACCGTCGCGCCTAAGTCTACGTAAGCGCTGGATCTTCAGGCTCGCTTTTCCCAATGCTTCTGAAACAGACGGGATTCATTTTCATACGCTTTCACACGATACAAAATGGCACAGCATATACTCTTCTCCACACGCCTCCACGAATGATTTTCTGCACGTCTCACACGAATCAAAAGTAATCATCCGATCAAACTGTACCCATCATTGTATACGCAAACGATCGGTGTCTCTTTGTCAATCAAACCATATATTTCTTTTGCTGCTGAATATGGCAGGTTAATGCACCCATGGGAGCCATTGTATTTGTAAATAGTTCCTCCGTATGAGCTTCGCCAGCTTGCGTCATGAAGTCCTATCCCTCCGTTGAACGGCATCCAGAAGTTCACATGTGACTCATAGCTTGGCTGTCCATCCGGTCCGGGGGCGCCCCGAAGAATTCGGTCTGTTGTTTTATAGGTCAGAAAATATACTCCCGGAGGCGTAAAACGGTCTCTGGTCATTCTTCCTGACACAATTGGTGTATCCATTACAACGTTTCCCTTTTGATAATAATAAAGATGCTGTTCTGTAAGATTTACTTCTATGTAAGTATCTCCAAGACCATTATTTTCCGTGTAAAGTTCTTTACTGGAATATTTAGGTTTTCTGGTCACGATTTCCTGATTTTTTATATTTTCAGTCAGAGCTTTAATCTCTTTTTTCTGATTGATTTTCCACCCGTAACTTCCGCCCGTCACTGTAACGTCAAGTCCGGAGGTAGTGTGAAACGGACGTTCTTTCCCAACGGTGTCAACTTCTTCAGCAAGCTTTTCCACATATTCCTTTATCTTTTTCTCGAACTTTTCTTCATCCATGGAATAGTTACCGTCTTCATCCACATCCAGCCATTTTCGCAGCGTATTACCATTCAGCACTTTTTTTCCATTCGGCAGTTTGTAGGTCACGCTTACTTTTACAAGTTCATTCAACTGCTCCTGCTCTTTTATAATTTCTTCACTCTCTTTTGTCAGTTCCGGCATCACATATGCGTCTTTTTCTTCTGCCGATACAGATGTCTCACTATTTTGAACTGCTTCACATACCGCATTTTTCAGCACATCTTCTTTCAGTTTCGTGCCGTATACCTCTTCCTTAATCATGAAGCTTTCCTCTTCAAAGATCACATAAGCATCTTCCGGCTCCTGCTGAGCATCCTCTTTCATACTGTCCAATCCTTCTATTTTCTTTTCCAGCTTTTGCTCATCAAACGCAATATTGTGAGTAATCTCATATTCCTTTTCCGAGAAATAACCTGTAATCCATAAAAGAGGTTTTTGCTCTTCCATAAGTTTTTCCACAGAACCGTCACTGACGTATTGGTAATCTATGTCATTTCCGCTGATTTCCTCCGTCACACCCTCACGAAATTCTATCTGGATACTATAATCCTCTACTTTCTCACGAATCAGTTCTTCCACCTGATCCACATTTAATTCCTCACATTTGATATGATTGATCACAGTCCCCTTAAAAAATTTATCCTTAAAATAATAGGTTTGCCATCCATAGTATCCGATACCTGCTGCCAGAATCAGACAACCTGCTCCTATACCAAGTTTCAGTGCCAAACCTTTTTTTCCCTTTGGTAATTCTCTCCCCATGACTTTCTCCCATCATCTTATCTTCTGGTCAATTTATGCATCTATAATAAATATATACTCTAAATTTTCATTTGTCTTCTATTGCTTTTTTCCTGATTTCCCTCACACCGCTTATAAAATTCCCCAGTAAAATATTTACCACAAAAATCGCCACTGCAATCGTTCCTGCCACTTGCAGGGTCTGCAGCAGATAATACGTGGACATCTGATTTTGTGATTTCAGGACATAATAAACAACGCGATACATTCCTGCTCCCGGCACCAGTGTCATATTTGCCGGAAGCAAAAACATAGTAACCGGTGTTTTAAATACTCTGGCACAGATATGTGCGCCCGCAGAAATCACAACTGCACCCGCAAAGGTACTTAAAAGAATCGAATCTGTAAACTGCCCTGCGATCAGATAAACAAACCAGCCTATAGCTCCGTCAATACCTCCCCAGATTAAAAATCTCTTCGGGACTCTGAGCACTGTTCCAAAACCAATCACTGCAATCAAACCACCGATGCTCTGTCTGATCATTTCCACAACATCCATACGTTATCTCTCCTATCAGATCATACTCATTCCGATACCTATTCCCAATGCTACAGCTGCTGCCACAACAAACGCCTCTGCCGCTCTCGCCACACCGGAAAGATAATCTCCGTGCAGGATATCAAATACGGCATTCGTAATCGCAGCTCCCGGTACAAACGGCATGATAGAACTGATGATCAAAAGATCTTTATTATAAGTTCCCGGAAGTCTTTTTACCACAACTCCAATCACCATAGCCATCACCGCACAGCATACAATACTTTCCAGAAAGGTATGCACTCTGTATTTACGACAGAGTATCAGAACAAAGGAAGCGATAATTCCAACCATCGAAGCTACGGCTGCTTCCGGTAATGTACCGCCAAACATAATGGCAAATCCTCCGGTGATCGCTGCCATCGGAATAATTCTACGAAAATGCGCCCCGGGTTCCCGCCACAATGCCTTCATTCTGTGAAATGTCTCATCCAGTGTAATATGATCCGCACAAAATTCTCTGGATATCCTGTTTACCCTGTCAATTTTATCCAGATTTGTTCCTCTGCTGGTGATTCTCCTGACTACAGTAAGTGAGTCGATCGACGGATCATCCAGTGTAGCGACAAATCCCGTCATCATTACCAGCACTTCCACTGTCTTCAGATCTGATTTTTTTAAAATACGGTACATGGTATCTTCCACACGATAAGTTTCCGCACCGCTTTTCATCAATACTTCGCCCGCGAATACAGCGGTATCTAATAAAAGCTTATAATCCATCACATTTCCCATTCTTTCCGAATATAGCATCCGGATTTACTGATTTTCATTCCATCCTTTACAAACATCCACCCACTCCGTAAATCCGGAATATTTTTCCAGTTCAGGAATGGTAAGTTCAATCGCGCTGTTGCTGCTTCCGCAGGCTGGAAAAACTGTCTCAAAACGTTTCAGAGATTCATCCAGATAAACCGGAATTCCGTCATTGATTCCAAAAGGACATACGCCTCCAACTCCATGTCCAATCAGAGTCTCAACCTCATCAAAGGTCAGCATTTTCGCTTTCAACCCGAATTTTTCTTTATACTTGTGATTGTCAACTTTCGCATCTCCTGCTGTCACCACAAGGATCGCATAATCCTTCGTCATAAAAGACAATGTTTTGGCAATTCTTTTTGGCTCGCAGTTTAATGCCTGGGCAGCCAGTTCCACTGTGGCACTCGAAACATCAAACTCCTGAATTCTATTTTCCATATTATATTTACGAAAATAATTTCGTACTCTTTCAATAGACAAATTTTTCACTCCTCATAATAAATTTCAGCTATGTACGTCATTTTTCTGATTCCAACACAGTTATACGTTCATTTGGCCATGCGACTATTATAACCCACCTCTGAACACCTTGCAACACCCTGCTTTACTATAACTTCCCGCATTATTTTTCTGTCACATTCTGCCCTTGTTTTGGAGAAACATGATATTTATTTTTATATGCCTGAAAAAATGTAGAGTAATTCTGAAATCCACTTTTGTAACATGCTTCTGTTATCGGAATACCCTGTGAAATCAGATGATTGGATAAAAACAGCCTTTTCTCTGTAATATACTTCCCAATCGTATAACCTGTCTCCGCTTTGAACAGATGCATCAGGTAAGAGCGATTCATATACATATGTTCTGCGATCCGGTCAATTGACAGCTCTTCTGTTATGTGTTCATTGATATAGTCAAGAATATTGCGTATCAATGGATTGTCTGTCCTTGCCTGCAGATAGACACCGGTTTTTTCAAGGATATACTGATTCAAAAGAATCAGATATTCAACCAGTTTAATTTTCTGATACAAGTTCCCACAGAAATTTTCTTTTACAAAAGAATTCACCAGGTCTTTTACAATTGGCTGGAGATGGTTGGCTCCGCCTTTTGGCAGCTGGATCAGATTTGAATTCATTTTTTTTGCCTGCTCAAAACAATAGAAAAGGGAAAAACCATCTTCTTGATAAGAAGCAAAAAAGTCCTGTGAAATATAAGCGATCATTCTTCTGTACGGAATCTGACTTCGTATCTGCGGACGATGGATTTCTCCGGCATTGATCAGTATAATATCCCCCGGCTGCAGATCATAGTCCCGTCCTTCAATCGAATAGGTCACATCCCCTTCCATAAAAATGAGCAGTTTATGAAAATCATGAAAATGATATTCAAATTCTCCCGGTTTACTGTCTGTGAGATAAAAAAGCTTATATTCGCTTTTCAGATATCCACTTCTTCGATAATTACTCATATCGGATATTCCTTTCTCTGCTGATTTCGGATTTAATATAGCACTATTTTAAATAAATATGACATAATTTTCAATTACTTTTAAATTAATCGCTGATATAATATAGTACAGATCAGCAAAATGCGTCTGAGCATATGGATTTAAAACCTATTTCATTAAGGAGAGAAATGTTATGGCAAAAGAAATGATTTTTCACAAATACTATGGCACAGGAAGTGACTATCTGATTTTCGATGTGAATAAAAACAGAGATGAATTTGATAAAAATGTATTTCGAAAAATTCATAACAGAAATTTCGGACTGGATCTGGCAGGCGTACTTGTAGGTCCTTACATAGAAGGTGACAACATCCATATGAAAGTATACAATTCCGATGGAGACGAAACCTCAGAGAGCATGAACGATGCTTACATGTTTTCCAGATATTTACAAGATGCTGGTTATGAAGATACCAAAAACTGCAAAATCCGCACCTCTGCCGGAGAATTCAGTATGAGCAATTGTGAGAATATACCTTTCTCTGATTATATGGAACAGTCAAAAATCTACTGTTGGTGCTGATTTCTGCATAAAAATGCAGCTTCTATGGTTCTATTACCAGTTCATCCCCCTCTCTGATGATTCCTCCATGAAGGACTCTGGTAAATACTCCTTCCCTTGGCATGATACAGTCGCCCATAATCTTATAAATTTCACATCCGCTGTGACACTGTTTTCCAATTTGTGTCAGTTCCAGCAGCACATCATTGCAGCGAAATTTTGTTCCAATTGGCAGACTCTTAAAATCGAATCCGCTTACAATCAAATTTTCTCCAAAAGCTCCATCCTGTAATGGAGCTCCCTTTGCCTTAAACTCTTCAATTTTTTCATACGACAACAGACTCACCTGACGGTGCCATTTGCCTGCATGAGCATCCTTTTCGATTCCGAAATCCTCAATAACCACGGCTTCGTGAATATTCTTTTTCTGTGTACCTTTTTTTTCACTAATGCATACTGCCATCACTTTTCCCATAACTTTCTACTTTCTGGCACAGTTCGATGCCTCACCTGTCAAAATATCCAGCCCATGTGCCAATTCACTGATGATATATTCCAGACACTCCCTTACTGCTTTCGGGCTGCCCGGAAGATTGATGATCAACGTCTTTTTTCGTATTCCAGCCGCACTTCTGCTCAGCATGGACCGTTTGGTGAACTGCATACTAAAGGTCCGCATAGCCTCCGGAATCCCTGGTACGAGCCGCTCTGCCACTGCAAGAGTTGCCTCTGGCATGCAATCTCTGGGAGAAAATCCTGTTCCACCAGTTGTAAGAATCAGATCCGCCTGATTTTCATCTGCAATCCGTTTCATCTCTTCACTCAAAACTTCCTGCTCATCCGGCAAAATAACGGTGGAAACCACCTGATATCCATTCTTCTCCACGATACGCCGAATCTCCGGACCGCTTAGGTCCTCCCGTTCTCCTCTATATCCGCTGTCGCTGGATACAATAATCGCAACTCTTTTGTTCACAATACTCATCCTCCAATCTGTGACATCATATGTGTCTCACCATTTTCATCCGAACTTTCTCCGAACTGATGACCCGTCTGTTTTCGCACGATGGCTTCCTCTATTGCCAATCGCAATTCTTCTCTGCCTGCTCCCTGACGCAACATCTGTTTGAGATCAATCCCGGCTTCATACTGCAGACAAGTCTTTAAAAACCCCTGGGACGTCATCCTTACTCTGTTGCAGCGATTGCAGAACTTATGACTGATTGCGCTGATAAAACCTATTTTCCCTATAAATCCAGGAAAGGTATAATAATGTCCCGGCCCGTTTCCCAGTTTCCCCTCATATTTTTCGCGTTTTCCGTAATGTTGTTCCAATACAGTCAGTATCTCATCCTCAAATTGTGGTTCAAACTGTTTTCCAAGTCCGATCGGCATCATCTCAATATACCGCACATGAACCCTGTATTTTCTTGCCAGTTCAGCCAACTCATATACATCCTGCCCAGGCAGCCCCATAGGTACACAGTTAATCTTCAGTGGAATTTCCGGATAGGCAAGTGCTTTCTTCAACCCACTTATGACCTTTGAAAACTCCTGTTTTCGCGTAATCTGTTCATATACCTCAGAATTCAGAGTGTCCAGACTCAGATTAATTCCGTCCAGTCCCGCATAAGCCAGTTCTTCCAGCATTTCTTCCAGCATAATTCCATTCGTTGTCAAAGTTACCTGCTCCACTCCCGGAATGCTTTTCAGCTGTTTCACCAGATTCGGAATTCCTTTTCGAACCAAAGGCTCTCCACCCGTCAGCTTTATTTTCCTGATACCGATATCGGCAAATATTTCCACCAGTTTAGCAATTTCGTCATAACTTAAAATCTCCTGGTGATCTACGACAGGAATGCCTTCTTCTGGCATACAATAAGTACAGCGAAGATTACAGCGATCCGTTACGGAAATTCTGATATATTCTATATTTCTTCCATGCCCGTCAATCATATTGAAAATTCCCGCTTTTTCCTCCGGTTTTTGTCAGCAGATGGACACCCGTAATCTCCATCCTCTTATCAATTGCTTTGCACATATCGTAAATGGTCAGCAGAGCAACAGAAGCGGCAGTCAATGCCTCCATCTCCACCCCTGTCTTTTCCTCTACTTTTACAGTAGATATCACCCGTATCTCCGATTTTTCAACGTCTGTTTCAAAATCAATCGTACACTTTCGGATACACAGCGGATGGCACATAGGAATCAAAGACCAGGTCTGCTTGGCAGCCATAATGCCAGCCACTCTTGCCACTCCCAGCACATCTCCTTTTTTTACATTTCCATGGACAACCGCATCCATAATCTCTTTATTTACCCGTATTGCTCCAGTAGCAGAAGCGGTACGGACCGTAACATCTTTATCAGACACATCCACCATAACTGCATTTCCGGACATATCAAAATGATTCCATCTACCGGTCATAATAACACCTGGCCTTTCCCTTTCGCTGTCTTTTCGTCAAATTTTCCCAAAGCTGCAGGCTGGATAATGACATTGTACACACCCCAGACACAGACCTCCATGTCCAAGACCGGTAATATCTCTGCGTGTGATCGGCACTTTTGCTGCCACTCTTGGAAGCATCAGATCAAAAATCGTAGTCTTCGCATACATAACACAGCCCGGCAATCCCATGACAGCTGTTCCATCCTCAAAATATGCCAGACAGAACATAGCTCCCGGAAGAACCGGCGCGCCGTAAGAAACTATCCCGGCACCGCTTTCCTTGATTGCTCCCGGTGTCTGGTCATCCGGATCAACACTCATTCCCCCTGTGGTGATGATTAGTTCACATCCCTTTTCTTTCAGTTCAAGGATCGCAGCCGTGATTTTTGCTTTATCATCATTGATAATCGTGTGTTCTTCCGTACGAATATGGTATTCCTCCAGTTTTTTTACTACCACCGGAGTAAATGTATCTTTTATTCTTCCGTAATACACTTCATTTCCAGTGGTAATGATTCCTGCCTTTTTTATCTGATAAGGAAGCAGTTCACACAATGGTTTTTCTCCTGCTATCTCTTTAACCCGTTTCATTTTTTCTTTTTTAATCACCAGTGGATTCACCCTGGTTCCCAAAAGCTTATCCCCTCTGTGAACCGGAGAATTGGTATGCCTTGATGCAATCATCACCTGTTCAATATCATTTATTTCATTCAGGCGTTCTACATCCATGCGGAACAATCCGTCACATTCTGCACTGAGCTCAATTTTCCCTTCTTTTACTTCAGAAGGAATCATATGCTCATTGATACAGACATCACACAAAATCTGAGCCGCCTCATTTTCATGATACACCGTATCATCTTTCTCCCAGACATACAGATGCTCCTTTCCCAGATTCAGTAGTACAGGTATATCATCTTCTGTCACAATATGACCTTTTCGAAACCGGGCTCCTTTGGTCACATCCTTAATAATCTGCGTGATGTCGTGACACAGTACCTGTCCCACAGCATCCTCTGTTCGAATTAATTTCATAACTCTTCCTTTCCTCCCTGCTTCATAATATTCTTTTATTTCCTGCAGATATTCATGACACCGTTCCATCTATCCAATAATTTTCTATTCCGGATACAGCAGCAACACATTTTGAGGTGCAATACCAAGCTTTTCCGGCATCTGCTGCGGTTTTCGGTCTTTGGGAATCCTCCACCAGATATCTGCGGTTTCCTCACATTGATTAACATAGCGAAACAGGATCCTGGTCTCAAAAGGTTCATCTCTCTCTCCGGAACACACCACAGGAAACATATTTTCATTTGCCTTCGGATTAAAGTAATGAGCGCGGATCCCTATTGCACAAATCGAATCCTCCACTGCTTTTTTTGTTTTCAGCCGGATTCCCCATTCAGGAACTTCCACTTCATATTCACTGATTTTTCTGGCAGCAGCAATATTTTTGCAGCCGGTCAGAATCGCAGCCGTACGGCTTTGAGGATCGGCAAACACTGCCTTTGTATTTCCCATAGTAATGATTTTTCCCCATTCCATAACCGCCAGTTGACTGCATAGATAATACACCTCATCTCTGCTGTGACTTACAAGCAGCACATCCTTTCCAAATCGATCCAAAATCTCTCTTACCTGCGTCTGCATCTGTTCCCGGAGATAAGAATCCAGAGCGCTGAACGGCTCATCCAAAAGCAGGAGTTCCGGTTCACTTACCAGCATCCTTGCAAGAGCTGTCCGTTGTTGCTGACCGCCGCTCAGTTGATGGGGATACAGTTTCTTATACTCTGAAAGATCCATCATCTCCACCGCTTCCTCCATTTTTCTGTGGCGTAGCCGTCTGTTTTTCTCCCTGTTAAGACCACAGAGCACATTCTGTTCCACAGTCATATTGGGAAACAATGCATAATTTTGAAAAAGATACCCCACTCCCCGCTCCTGAGGCTTCAGATTAATTCTTTTTTCACTGTCAAAAAGTACACGTCCATTCAGAATGATCTGCCCTTCATCTGGCTTTATTATGCCCGCTATGCTTTTTAATGTCATGCTTTTTCCGCATCCTGAGGCACCGAGAATTCCTGTTATTCCTCCGGAATGTTCCAAATCAATACATAACTGAAAATCACCCAGTTTTT
Organism: bacterium; assembly: GCA_004562915.1. Taxonomy (GTDB): domain Bacteria; phylum Bacillota; class Clostridia; order Lachnospirales; family Lachnospiraceae; genus Oliverpabstia. The sequence goes on along the minus strand of SFQZ01000029.1, from coordinate 7,628 downwards.
TCTTAATATGAACAGAAAGACTCATACTCCACCCGCCTTTTTGTTTTTACGTTCCAGCATATTAACAATCAACAGAATCACTGCCGAAATTGCAATATTTATCATCACCCATCGAAAAGCTTCCACCTCATTATTTGTCCTCCACAACTGGTAAACCGTAGTCGATATAGTGGCAGTTCTTCCCGGTACATATCCAATCAACATGCTTGTAGCTCCGTATTCACCAAGTGCCCTTGCAAATGCAAGTACCAATCCTGCGAGAATACCCTGTCTGCAGACCGGCATACGAATCCTCCAGAAAATATAGGTATTGGAAAGTCCCAGCGTCTGGCCTGAATAAGCCAATGAGGAATCAAAGCTTTCAAAAGCTCCTCTGACTGTCCGATACATGAGAGGAAAGGCAACGACGGAAGATGCCGCAATGCCGCCATACCATGTCATAGCAAACTGAATACCAAATCGTGCCAGAAAAATGCCTAATGGCCTTTTAGAACCAAGCAATATCAGCAGAAAATACCCGCAGACCGTAGGCGGCAAAACCATAGGTAAAGTAAATAACACATCCAAAATCCCTTTCAGCAACCGAGGCAGCTTTGCCACATAATAAGCTGCAAAAATACCGACGAAAAATACGATAATACAACTGAGTGCCGCGATTCTGAGGGAATTCCAGAGAGGATACCAATCCATATCCGCACCTCCTGTTATGGAATCAGGCAGTGCAGATTTGCCCTGCCTGATTCCACCCGTTATCTGATTCATATATTCTCAGTAACTATTCAAAACTTTATCCACATAGTCACAACTTTCCTTTACTGAACCTGCGAAAATCCTACTGCTTCGAACACCTCCATGCAGGCATCTGTCTGAAGGAAATCAAGAAAAGCTTTTGCTTCCTCAGAATGTTCACTGTTCTTCAATACCGCTGCAGGATAGATCACCTGTCCGCACATCTCAGCAGTGGCAGAATCCACTACTTCCAACCCAGCGGAATACGCATCCGTACAATAAATCACACCACAGTCCACACTTCCCTCTGAAATCTGTGTCGTTACTTCTTTAACGTTGGTGCCGTAAGAAATCACTCCATTTGCTGCCAATTCCTGCTCACTGAGTTCATAATAAGCCAGAATTTTCTGAGTATACTGCCCAACCGGTACATCACTGTTTCCCATCGCCATCAAAACGCTTCCCTCTTTCAGAGCTGCTGCCAGATCATCAAAGCTGGTAAGTCCCGCCTCATTTTCATCACTTACACACAGAGTGACTTTATTCTCCAGAATATCGATTCTGGTATCTTCCTGTACCAGATCCAATCCCTCCGTATTCACTTCCGGATCTGAGGAACTATCCATCTGATCCATCTGTTTTTGTCCGGCAGAAATAAATAAATCACAGACAGCACCTTCCTGAATCTGTGTTTTCAAGGTACCGGAAGAATCAAAATTAAAAGTCAGATTGACATTCGGACATTCCTCTTTATACAGTTCACTGATCTCCGTAAGTGTCTCCGTCATAGATGCAGCTGCAAATACAGTTACTTCCACCTGTTCAGCCGTTTCTTCCTGTACTGGCTCTTCTTCCGCCTCCTCCTTCTGTTCTCCGTCTGTTTCTGCCGCCTCTGTTTCCTGCTTCACCTCTTCAGATGTGACAGATGCATTATCGGTGCCACATGCAGCCATCGCCAATCCCGTCACACATGTGAGCAATACTGATACCATTCTTTTTTTCATACTTTTCTCCTTTCTTATTCAGGAAAAATCTATTCAAAACATGAATTTACATATTTTGTTTCACAAAAAAAATAGTATCCTATGATACCTGAATTGCACATTTGTTCTCTAAAATGATATATATGATTAGGGTGTCAAAAGTGATTACGGATTGTTTCGCTGCAAGCAGCTCCTACAATCCTGCAATCGTATATATATATTATATCAAAATTTTCAGTTTTTTTCAATAATTTCAACATATTGGGTCCATAGCATCCGCACATACCAGGATAGCCCTTATCGAATTAAAATTGATACCCAAAACAAAAAAGTCCTGGCTACAATTGTAACCAGGAAAGGTCGGCTCCCAGAGAAAAAGAAGTCGAAACAAAAATATTGATTTTATGAGACAACCGGATGCCGCAGATCTTTTCTTTACCGTCCGATATGACCGGAAGAAATGCGGAAAACGAGGGTATGGTTTGTGGGGGAATGATTGATGTATTATTAGAAGTGATCTAAAATACGAAAATCAGATATAATACATATCCTGATCATAATCTTTATTATCCAAATACTTTTTTCTCAAATCCGCCAGAGTAATACTCTGCAGAATATGATCCAAACGATTATTTACCTGATTGATGACAAATTCCTGAATCGTAACAGCGGTAGCGCGTCCGTGACTGTCTTCCGGGACTTCTTCATCCTCAATCAGATAACTTCCGTCCACAGCCTCAAGTATGGAAGCAACCGTTATCTTTTCAGGTGCAAGTTTCAGCTGATATCCTCCCTGGGATCCTTTTATTCCTTTTACAATGCCCGCTCTTCGCAGGCTTGCAAAGACTTGCTCCAAATACTGTGGAGAAATTTGATTACGTTCAGCAATACCTCCCAGTACAATATGTTCATTACCCGAATTTACCGACAGGTCGATCAGTGCTCTGAGAGCATATCTACATTTCTTCGAAAGCTTCATAAATTACCTCCACATTTTTCGGGCAGCCATCTTTAAATACTCCAAAACGTACCTTAAGATGACTGCCCGGTTCATGATTTACTGTACTGCTTTAAATGCTTCTTCCAGATCCTGAATAATATCATCAATATTCTCAGTTCCGATAGAAAGACGGATCGTATTTGGTCTGATACCCTGATCCAGAAGTTCTTCCTCTGTGCACTGGCTGTGCGTAGTAGTTGCCGGATGGATGACCAAAGATTTCACATCTGCAACATTGGCCAGAAGTGAGAACAGTTCCAGATTATCAATAAAATCTTTTGCTTTCTGAGCATCGCCTTTGATTTCAAAAGTAAAGATTGAGCCACCGCCGTTAGGGAAATATTTTTTATACAGTTCCTGCTGACTTTCATCTGTCGATACAGACGGATGATGCACAGCCTCTACCTGCGGATGATTATTCAGATATTCAACCACTTTCAGCGCATTCTCCACATGACGTTCCACACGCAGTGACAGTGTTTCCAGGCCCTGCAGGAAGAAAAATGCATGGAACGGTGAAAGTGTTGCACCGGTATCTCTCAACAAAATCGCCCGAATCTTTGTGACAAATGCTGCAGCTCCAACCGCTTTGGTAAAGCTGATTCCATGATAACTTGGGTTAGGCTCAGTCAGTGACGGGAATTTTCCGGATGCTTCCCAGTCAAATTTACCGCTGTCAATAATGACACCACCGATCGTTGTTCCATGTCCACCAATAAACTTAGTTGCAGAATGAACTACAATATCTGCACCATATTCAATCGGACGAACCAGATAAGGTGTTGCAAAAGTGTTATCCACTACCAGAGGAATTTTATGCGCATGCGCGATTTTTGCAACTGTTTCTATATCAACAACATCAGAATTCGGATTTCCGAGAGTTTCAATAAAAATCGCTTTTGTATTGTCCTGAATTGCTGCCTCTACTTCCTCATAATTGAAAATATCAACAAATGTAGTCTGGATTCCATACTGGGGAAGTGTATGTGCCAGAAGGTTATAGGAACCACCGTAAATATTTTTCGCAGATACAATGTGATCTCCGTTTTGTGCCAGATTTTCAATTGTGTAAGAAATTGCTGCCGCACCGGAAGCTACAGCCAATGCTGCTACTCCACCCTCCAGAGCTGCGATTCTTTTTTCAAATACATCCTCTGTCGGATTGGTAAGACGACCATAAATATTACCTGCATCTGAAAGACCGAAACGTGCTGCCGCATGATCACTGTTACGGAATACATAGGAAGATGTCTGATAAATCGGCACTGCTCTGGCATCCGTCACCGGATCTGGTTTCTCCTGTCCTACATGCAGCTGTAAAGTCTCAAATTTAAATTTTCTATTTTCTCTCGTAATTTTTTCACTCATGATTTTTTTCCTCTTTCTTTCTATATTATTCTGTAAACAATGGTGTGGAGTAATATCTGTCTCCAGTATCCGGCAGTAAAGCTACGATTGTTTTTCCTTTATTTTCCGGTTGTTTTGCCAGTTCAATTGCTGCATATAAAGCTGCTCCTGACGAAATTCCTACCAGTACTCCTTCTTTCTTTGCCAAAAGTTTTCCCGTCACAAATGCGTCATCATTTTCCACTTTGATAATCTCATCGTATATCTTTGTGTTCAATACATCAGGTACAAATCCTGCGCCGATTCCCTGGATTTTATGAGGACCGCCTTTTCCTTCGGAAAGAACCGGTGAACCTGCAGGTTCTACTGCCACAACATGAACATTTTCATTCTGAGATTTCAGATATTCGCCGACACCGGTAAGTGTTCCGCCGGTACCAACACCTGCTACAAAAATGTCTACTTTTCCGTCTGTATCATTCCAGATCTCAGGTCCCGTGGTACTTCTGTGAATCGCCGGATTCGCGGGATTTACAAACTGTCCCGGAATAAAACTGTTCGGAATCTCTTTTGCCAGTTCTTCTGCTTTCGCAATGGCACCTTTCATTCCTTTGGCTCCCTCTGTCAGTACCAGTTCTGCGCCGTATGCTTTCAGAATATTTCTTCTCTCAACACTCATGGTCTCAGGCATGGTAAGAATAATCCGATACCCTTTTGCTGCTGCGATGGATGCAAGACCGATTCCTGTATTGCCGGATGTAGGTTCAATGATCACAGAACCTTCTTTTAATAATCCTTTTTCTTCCGCATCCTCAATCATCGCTTTTGCAATTCTATCCTTAACGCTTCCTGCAGGATTAAAATATTCAAGTTTCACAAGTACTGTTGCTTCCAGATTTAATTCCTTTTCAATATTAACTACCTCTACCAGAGGTGTATTTCCGATCAGTCCCAGAGTACCTTTATAAATATTAGCCATTTTCTATTTCCTACCTTTCCTACTTTTTTAGTATGTTTTCTCCTGATGTTTGCATTATATTCCTATATTACCTATTTGTCAACTAGGTATTTAATATTTTTTGTATTTTATTTTGGCGTTTAGTACATGAGGGTTTTTTTGCGAATAGGACAGGTTCCTAAATAGTTACTATTTTTTATACAAATCGAAATAGACGTTTCATACACTAAACCCCAGTATTACAAAAATCGTCTATTCTTCCTCTAAAGAAAGAATAAACGATTTTCAATTTTTATATGTTCAATTTGCTGCAATGCCATCATTACGTCCAGTACATAGGCTGTTTTCTAGAATTCTTTTTTCATCATGATTCTGAATGAAATCAGATAAGAGATCACCAACATAAGTAATCCAGCCACAATTCCTCCTGCTATGAGTATTTCCGGATTCATACCGTTAATTTTTGCCATACTTGCACTCATATCCAGATTCATACTCTCACCCAACTTGACCACTATAACCCCCACAGCTACAATGCATCCAAATATCGCAAGCAATGCGATTCGGCTTTTTTCCGCACCAAATTTCAACTGGATCGGTAAAGAGAACGCAAGCATCAGCATTGCCACTATCAGACTAATGCATAGCTGAATCAACAATTCCTGAGCACCATTTTCCTGATTTTTCATCATCTTGAATACGAAATACAAAGCAGTTGACGTAACCAATGCCATACAAATAGATATGATACCAAATACATACTTTTCCTTTACATATCCTTTTCTGCTTATGGGAAGTGTAAACAGAAAACTCATTCCATTATCATATTCATCATAGCTAATAGTACTTATGGTAAAGAGCGTACACAAAACTACGATATAAGTAAACGCAAATGTGGTATCATCATAGATACCGAAAAACACAAATGCAAACACAAGAATGGTCACAAAAAACTGTTTTTGATTCTTCAACAACATAAAATCTTTAATCAGCATCCCTTTCATCACTCTTCACCTCGGATCATCATCATAATTACCTCATCAATATTTCCCTTTTCCACTGTAACATCCGGATAGTTTTCAAGATAAAATTGCTTCTGATTTGTCAGACAGCTGTACCCATAGTTTTCCTTTCGATACCGTAATATATATTTTTTATCCAATGTCTGATACTGTTGATTTGTCACTTTAAGCAAGGCATAATCACTGAGCAGTACATCCGTTTCTTCATGCATCACAATTTTCCCATCATCAATCATATAAATATCATCACAAAAGCCTTCCAGGTCTGCAGATATATGAGAGCTTATAAGGACTGAACAATCTCCTTTCTCCATATACTCTCTAAGAAGATTTAAAAGTTCATCTCTGGCAACAACGTCAAGCCCCGCTGTAGGTTCATCCAGAATCAATAATTCTGCTTCATATGAGACAGCTGCCAACACCTGAAGTTTTCGTTTCATACCAGTAGAAAAATCTTTGATTTTCTTATCAATCGGCAGGGAAAAGTTTTTACATTTTTTTATAAAATCATTCTTGTCAAACTTTTCATACATATTGTCCAGTATCGGAAGCAGATCATTAATGGTCAGATAACCGCTGAATCCGGAATCTGCCAGAACTACTCCTATTTTTTCTTTATCAGCCGGTTCCAGATCAGACACTTTTTTCCCAAACACTTGAATCTCACCTTCATCCGGTTTAATCAGACCCAATATAACTTTAAAAGTGGTGCTTTTTCCTGCCCCGTTTTTTCCGATTAATCCGGTAACACAGCCTTTTTGGACTTCCAACGAACAGTTCAATTCAAATCCCTGATAATGCTTTTTTACCCCTATTAATTTCACCATCTCTAATCCTCCAAAACAATATGAAATAAATCTGTAATCTCCTGATCACTCATTCCACAGCTTCTGCCTTTTCGGATGGCCATTTCCAAATCAGCTTCTACTTCTTTCTTTTTCTCTTCGAGCATCAGCTCCTGATTTGCAAGGGTTACGAAACTTCCTTTCCCATGGACCGTAACAATGAACCCTTCCTCCTCCAAAGCATCATATGCTTTCTTTACAGTCAGTGCACTGACCTTCAATTCTTTAGCTAAAGTACGAACTGATGGGAGCATTTCTTCTTCATGCAATTCTCCATGCGTTATATGATTCTTTATCTGTGAAACAATCTGCTCATAGATAGGCTGCATGGATGAATTATTGATAATTAATTTCATCCTCACTCCTCCTTCGTTGCAAACAGTATATAACAGTATATAACACTTGTCAAGTATTTTTTGTTTCCGCCTTGGAAAAGTTCATCTGGAGGATTACCTACGTTATGCGGCGGGTTTAACTTCGTTTTCCTGACTAAGAGTGGCTTGCCCTATCATAGGTGTGGTTTTTGTGACTATAAAATGATTTAACTTTATTTTCCTAATTGAGAACGGCTTACTCTACCAAAGGAATAATTTATGTAACTATAAAACAATACCCATGGTTCAATCATAAAAACCGTGGGTATTGTTTTATAATCAACTTAGTTTAAATAATTTATTAAAAAACTTTTAACTCAAAAATAAAAATATAAACCCCATCGAAAGCGAGCCATTCTAAAATTTAAAA
>SFQZ01000028.1 GCA_004562915.1 bacterium | reverse complement strand
CCTGTATGAGTATACAGCCGACGGTCTCAATCTGCTGACAGAATACGACGGGCAGACGATCACATATGATGCGATCGGGAATCCGCTGCAGTACCGGGGAATGAACCTTACCTGGTCTAACGGCAGGGAACTGTACTCTGCTTCAAAAAATGGCACAACCACGACTTACCGCTACAACAAGGACGGAATGCGGAACCGGAAATACCTGGGTGACGGCACGGTCCTCTACCAGATCCAGGGAAGCCTTATCTCAGGGGAACAGAAGATCGGTCAGGATGAACAATCGCTGGTATATGAACTGGAATACTACTATGACAGTGACGGGAACATCCTTTCCATGCTGTATAATGGGACAGAGTATTATTACCTGAAAAATATCCAGGGTGATATCATTGGAATCCTTGATGGAAGCGGCACCAGTGTAGTAGAATATAGCTACGACAGCTGGGGAAAAGTCATAGAGATCAGCGGTAATCAGGAACTGGGGAAACGGAATCCCTTCCGGTACCGTGGGTACTACTATGATGAAGAGACGGGATTCTATTATGTATCCAGCCGTTATTACGATCCTGAGATCGGTCGGTGGATAAATGCGGATGATGCGATTGCCGGTGTTGGTGGAGATGTTCGTGGTTATAACCTTTTCTCCTATTGTATGAACAATCCGGTGAATATGAGCGACCACACTGGTCACTGGCCGCAATGGATAAAAAATGCTGCAAGTGCAGTGGTTAGTGCGGTTAAGAAAGCCGTTACTGTTGTTGTCAACACGGTCAAGTCTGCAGTATCATCGGCATCAAACATACTGAAAGCAAGCTCGAATAGCTTGCCTAAAAAAGGAGAGCCCGGATCAAGTCAAACTTTGCCAAATCCAGACGGAACCCCAAAACAGAAGCGTTGGTATGGACCGGATGGCAATCCCGAAAGAGACCGGGACTATAATCATCCTGGCAACATGCCTTTCCCACATGACCATGAGTGGAAAAATGGCGAAAGAGGGAAAGACCATCTTTCACCCGATCCTTCTTACAAAATGAATTGGGAACCAGTAATTGGAGTGGGATTGGTTTTCATATGTACTGTGGGCATAATAGCTGTTGCCGCCGATGATGTAACAGTCGTAGGAGTTGCGGATGACTTTCTTTTTGGACCACTTGGGGCAGGTGTAGGCGAAGGGCTGATAATGATTTTTGGATAACTAAAGGAGAAAAAAATGTGGAATGAAATTGAAAACGAAAAGGATTTAAATAGCTTTATGGATGCTATGTATTGTTTCCACGACAGTTGTTTAAAAGAAATTAAATACATTAGCGGTGCATATGTAAATGAAAAATTAGGTATGTTGCCAGTTAATAGCCAAAGAATATTGAATATGATTATTCAACGACAGTTTGAAAATCCATCTGTAGTTGAAATGCAATTTGTGGGGCTAAAGTACTTAAAACTATTTCCAAATGACGAAAACTATACCTGTGAAATACTTGATGCAACTATGATTTTAAAGGAAGATTGCATTTATTGGTGTGATTGCGGTGGGTTATCAGAAAAGGATATAGAAAGCTATACAGGAACTACAATATGTGCATCAAAAGTTCGGTGGAGAGCTGTGGATGAATTCATTGGGGCGAAGGAAATTTATGTGACGATTTAGAGTCATATCGAAAAACGAAAAATCGAAAAAGGGTTTCAGGAGTACTCCTGACAAGCGCCATGGTAATCCATCGGCGATGCTTGCTGGTACATAGCAGATACCATTCTTTTTTGTAAAAAATTATATGAATTTTTAAAATTAAGGCTTACATTTTTGCCTTTGAGTGAGGAAACAGTTGGAGGGAGTTTGTCCCATCAACTGTTATTCTCATTAAGGAGGCGACTATGGGAAAAGTTAAACTGATTGTTCATGAAACCTACCAAGGGAAATGCAAAACGGAAGATATCTTTGCAGCGGTGTTTCTGTCAAATGCTGCCGCATTGACTGAGGGTACAAAGCCAAGTATAATTGAACTGACCGAACGATCTCAGGATTCACTTTGTTCCGGGAAAGGAGCAGATGATGGAACAAGTGAGGAATGAGCAAATTATTTACAGCGCAGCAGTCTATTGCAGACTCAGCAAGGACGATGAACAGGCAGGTGAAAGCGTCAGCATTGAAACACAGAAAATGATGTTGACGGACTTTTGCCATGAACGCGGGTTTCCCATTTATGAAATCTATGCGGATGACGGCTATTCGGGGCTGAACTTCAACCGTCCGGCATTCACAAAACTGCTTGAGGACATTGACAGCGGCAAGGTCAATCTTGTCATTACCAAGGAATTAAGCAGACTGGGCAGAGACTATATCCAAACCGGCTATTACACCGATGTGTATTTCACCCGAAAAAGGGTACGGTATATTGCTGTGAATGATGGGATTGACACCAACCGGGAGGATAACGACATTGCACCGTTCAAGAATATTTTGAACGACATGTATGTAAAGGACTTATCTCGTAAGGTGTAATCAGCCAAACGTCAGAGAGCCTACAAGGGCTACTATATCAGTGCACAGACACCCTACGGCTATAAGGTAGACCCACAAAACCGAAACCGCTTGATCGTAGACGAAGAAGCCGCCGAGGTTGTGAAGGAAATCTTCCGTCTTTCCCTTGCCGGACGCAGCCTGATCCAAATCAGCAGAATACTGAACGAAAGGAAAATTATTGCTTTTTCGTGGGCCCTGCCCACACTCGACCTCAGGAATAGAATCGGAAAGTTTTGGCAATAATACAAATGCCGATGGAATAGAAAGTAAGCGGGAATGGTTAGCTTTGAAGCAACTCCATTTCTGCTTTTCTTTTCTTACAGATAATTGGTAAGCCGTTCTCCATACAAGACAATCAGCTGATTCAACACCTGATTCCAGTTGCGATATCTCTGCGTCCATTTCTTGACTACATTTTCACTGGCAATCATTTGATGCAAATCTCCACAAAATATTTCAATGACCGTAATAATCAGGTTACGAAGATAGAGAACGGGAACCAGTTTAGGAAAACGGAGACCGTCTATACTTATGACAAGGATGGCAGGGAAAAGACGGCAAAGGCAGCCGCAAAGACCCGGCAGACGGCATATAATACCCTGGGGAGGGTACAGAGCCACAGCTGGACCGGGACAGGCGGTACGATCGGGCAGGTGGATTATATCTATGATCCAGGTGTAAATGGAAGCCAGAGTAACCAGCTGCAGAAGATGACTTACGGCAGTGATGCCATCTCTTATACATATGATAACAATGGGTGTACATAAAGGCTATACAAAGGCATGGAGAGAAACCGTTAAATATGGAACGAGATATACATCTGGATGGGCTTATAAATATCAATTATATAGGGCTTCAAATTCTGTATATAGTGGAAGTAGAGTGTTAAGGATGGCTGCTAGATATACTATATGGAAAATGTAAAATATTGAACAGGAATTAAAATAACTCACAATGAAAAATAGGATGGATCAAAGTTAAAATGAGAGTTAAACATCATTATTATTATGAAGCAAAAGCGTATCTGATTAGTTTTTTGGAAAAAAATAAAATTTCTTATAAGGTAAGCGATTTGCCTGAATCAAAGAATAAATTATGTACATTTGATTTGTATGAAGATCAAGAAGCTTATAGGAATTTTAGAAATCAATTTTTCTTTTTGTCAAAAAATGATTCTATTAAATCAATAGAATACTCGAAAAAAGAGATAGAAAGTGCGGAATGGTTGACAGTAAGAAGTATGAATACAAAAGTTCAATGGGAATATGAAGAAAAAGCTTTTCGAAAGACATGTTTCTATAAAAGATTATTTATAAAAGAACTTTATTACAGACATTCAGAACAAGTTGATATTTTATCTGTTACTAAAACAGTAAAATGGGGAGCAAAACAGTATTTTAGTGGTCCGAATGCTGCTGATGATTTACTGTTTTGTTCAGAAAAGGCAAAAGGACTTTTGAATAACAGATGGATAGGACTAGAATTTTGGCCTGTGAAAAAATATAATAGTTCAGAGTATTGTTCTGATTTATACCAATTAGTATTTGGAAATGATTTACCAGTAGAAGCAATATCTGGCGGGGAATCTATAGTATGTGATGGTTGTGGAAAAAAGATTGTGAGATTTGTGGAAGGAATTCAAAAATTAGAAATAAGAAAAGAATATTTAAAGAATCCAGGGCAAATCTATCGGACTGGTGATGTATTAACGGAGCAAAGAAAAGGATGTACAACTTTTTCATTGAATATTGTACCTCAGGAGTTTTACCAATATTGTGAAGAAAATAGAATGAATCGGGGAATGATTTATGAACCAATCCAATTAATATAAGTGAAAAAGAATAACTACAGGAAAAAATACAGAAATAACCATCATTGGGGATGCCCTGGATTCCAGCGGCGTCACATGTGTGGTCAAGGGCGGGCAGGTGAACTGCGGCTATATCATTTCTTCGTATGTCCGTGTAGGGACATCACCGATCAAAAAGAATGGCAAATAAAGCGGTGGCGGATGCTTCCAGCCTGAACGTAAGGAAAGGATTTGAAAGATCAGGGACAAAGTATGTCGGTTATATCCTGGATGATTATATCTATCAGGAATGGACGGAGTCAAGATACAGTGACCTGGAACAGCACTGATAGGTATATTTTATTATTGTGGTCTTAGGTTTGCGAAATCTCAAAAAAGTGTTTTATCCACATTTGACCGATTTACAGATGCTTTTTCAGGAAACTTATCCACATCCTATATGCCTGGTTTTTCCTTTTTTGGTTTTTTGCGGATATAAGTTTCTGTTACATTAGCACGCCTGCTTCGTAATAAATCGATGGGATTGCCGGTATGAAAATCTTGAATTACTAAAGCATACTTACAGTTATCGTCCATATCTAAGAATACTTCATCGATAGAGATTGCATCCGTAAGTGGCAAACGGTCAAGCTTGACATATCGATCAAATACATCATGTGCGTAAGAATCAGAAACGTGAAATTTAATATGCTGTGCATATAGATCATCCCATGGATGAAGATTCCCCATATTGGATAATAAAAAATCATTAACAGTTATGTAAAGGTATCAGGAATTTTTTGATAAGTTGTGCTTGGATACCGAGGCTACGGTCTTTCCCCATGATTTCAAAACATTCAATAGAATTATATTTGATGAATGAGTGGAAGTGTGCTAAGATGAAAAAAATATATAATGATTCAGAACTTCAGACCTCAGACCGTCATACAGGCTTGCATCCGCATTGCGTTTGCAGTTCTGAACAGTTAGGAAAAGTTAGGAGTAATTCATTTGAAAAAGGATAATAAAGTATATATTATCGGGCATAAAAATCCGGATACGGACTCCATCTGTTCCGCAATCGCCTATGCGGATATAAAAAACAGGACGGAAAAGCGTACCTATGTAGCAAAACGAGCGGGCCAGATCAATGAAGAAACAGAATTTGTACTGAAGTATTTCCATATGAGTGCACCGGGATACCTGCCGGATGTGGGAACACAGGTAAAAGACATGGAGCTCCATGAGACACCGGGGGCGGAAAAATCCATGTCGGTAAAACGTGCATGGAATCTGATGAAAGAGTACAATGCAGTTACACTTCCGATCACTACCAGTGACGGACAGCTGGAAGGGCTGATCACTACCGGTGACATAGCTATGTCCTATATTGATGCCTATGACAATACGATTCTTGCCCAGGCCAGAACGCAGTACCGCAGTATTGCTGACACGTTGGACGGAGAAGTAATTGTGGGAAATGAGCACGGATATTTCGTGAAAGGAAAGGTCTGGATTGGTGCATCCCATCCGGAGACAATGGAAACTTATATTGAGGAGGATGATCTGGTAATTCTCGGAAATCGGGCGGAAGATCATCTCTGTGCGATTGAAGCCAATGCAAGCTGTCTGATCGTCTGCATGAATGGAAAAATATCTCAGACCATTCAGAGAATTGCAAGCGAGCGAGATGTAGTAATTATCAGTACACCGTATGATACTTTTACGGTGGCAAGGCTGATCCATCAGAGTATTCCCATTAAGTATCTGATGAAAACGGATAATCTGATTACTTTCAAGAATGATGATTTTACTGATAAAATCAAAGAAATTATGACAAAAAATCGTTATCGTGCATTTCCTGTAGTAAATACCAGAGGAAAATATATCGGAACTGTTTCCCGCCGGAATCTGTTGAATATAAAGAAAAAACAGCTGATTCTTGTAGATCATAATGAAAAATCTCAGGCGGTGGATAATATTGATGAAGCGGAGATCCTGGAAATTATTGATCATCACAGAATTGGTTCTCTCGAGACTTTTCAGCCGATTATGTTCCGCAATCAGCCGGTAGGATGTACTGCTACGATCATGTACGAAATCTACGCAGAGAAGTATCTGGATATCCCTCCGAATATAGCGGGACTTCTGTGTGCTGCTATTTTGTCTGATACGCTGATGTTCCGTTCCCCTACTTGTACGGAGAGAGATAAAGAAGCGGCCGAACAACTGGCGCAGATTGCAAACATCGACATTGAGAATTTTGCAGAGCAGATGTTCCGTGCGGGAAGCAATCTGTCCAGTAAAAAACCGGAAGAAATATTCTATCAGGATTATAAGAAATTTATTGTGGATGATCTGGTATTTGGTGTGGGACAGATCAGCTTCATGTCTGAAGAAGAACTTCAGACAGTCAAAGAGCGTTTGATGCCTTATATGGAAAAAGAGTGTGGAAATCATGGAGTAACGATAGTATTTTTCATGCTTACCAATATTATCAAAGAATCCACGGAACTTCTGTGTTACGGAAAAGGTGCAGACGAACTGGTCTATAATGCCTTTGGTACCCAGATTACGGACAGCTCCTGTCGTCTGGACGGGGTAGTTTCCAGAAAGAAACAATTAATTCCCAAGTTTATGAATGCATTGCAGCAGTAACAGGAGGACTTATGTCAAAACAACAATGGAAGCCGGGCAATATGCTGTATCCACTTCCGGCAGTTATGGTGACGGTGCGGGGCAAAAACGGTGAAGACAATATTATCACGGTAGCCTGGGCGGGAACCGTATGTACCAATCCTCCGATGGTATCTATTTCTGTCAGACCGGAACGATACTCCTGCCATATGTTGGAAGAGAGTAAAGAATTTGTGATCAACCTGACCACAGAAAAATTGTGCTATGCTACGGATTACTGTGGGGTACGATCCGGACGGGATGTGGACAAATTCAAAGAGATGAAGCTGACAAAGACAGAAGCTTCCCTGGTAAACGCACCTATGATTGAAGAATCACCGGTCAACGTGGAATGCAGGGTGGAGAAAATAGAGAAACTGGGTTCTCACTATATGTTTATAGCCCGTGTACTGACTGTACATGCGGATGAAGCATATATGGATGAAAACGGTCGGTTTGATCTGAACAAAGCATGTCCGATGGTATATTCCCATGGAGAATACTATGGACTGGGGAAAAAGCTGGGAAGTTTCGGATACAGTGTAAAAAAGAAAAAGAAGAGAAAATGACGGAATCACAGAAAAAAATTTCATAAATTGGAAAAATACTACTAAATAATAAGAAAACATGAAACTTTTTGAGTATATACTTTCTTTCTCTGTAATTTTTTTCTTGTGTTTACCACTTTACCATGCTATAATAAGCCCGTATTCAAAAACGCAATGAGCAAATTCTAAGGAGGAACAAGAAAAATGTCTTATGTTGATGAAGTATATGAAGCCGTAGTGGCTAAGAACCCATGTGAGCCGGAGTTCCACCAGGCAGTGAAAGAAGTTCTGGATTCTCTTCGTCCCGTGATCGAAGCGAATGAGGAAAGATATAGAAAAGAGGCTCTTCTGGAGCGCCTTACAGAGCCGGAAAGAGTTATCATGTTCCGTGTACCGTGGGTAGATGATAAAGGACAGGTTCGTGTAAATAAAGGATATCGTGTACAGTTCAACAGCGCAATCGGACCATACAAAGGAGGACTTCGTCTGCATCCGTCTGTAAACCTGGGTATCATCAAATTCCTGGGATTTGAGCAGATCTTCAAAAACTCTCTGACTGGTCTGCCGATCGGTGGCGGTAAAGGTGGTTCTGATTTCGATCCGAAAGGAAAATCTGACCGTGAGATTATGGCATTCTGCCAGAGCTTTATGACAGAGCTGAGCAAACATATCGGCGCTGACACTGACGTACCTGCAGGTGATATCGGAACAGGTGCAAGAGAGATCGGTTATATGTTTGGTCAGTATAAGAGACTGAGAAACGTATACGAAGGCGTTCTGACAGGTAAAGGACTTACTTTCGGAGGATCTCTGGCAAGAACAGAAGCTACAGGATATGGTCTTCTGTATCTGACTCAGGAACTGCTGAAGATCAATGGTATTGATATTGCAGGAAAAACAGCAGTTGTATCCGGTTCCGGTAACGTAGCTATTTACGCAATTCAGAAAGCACAGCAGTTGGGTGTTAAGGTTCTGACCTGTTCTGATTCTACCGGTTGGGTTTATGATCCGGATGGAATCGATGTAGAACTGCTGAAAGATGTGAAAGAAGTTCGTCGTGCAAGACTGACAGAGTATGCAAAGGCTCGCCCGAATGTTGAATATCATGAGGGAAGAGGTGTATGGACAATCAAAGCGGATTTGGCTCTGCCATGTGCAACACAGAACGAACTGACACTGGAAGATGCTAAGGCTCTGGTAGCAAACGGCGTTACAGCTGTATGTGAAGGTGCAAATATGCCTACTACACTGGAAGCTACACAGTATCTGCAGGAGAACAAAGTAATCTTCGCTCCTGGAAAAGCTGCAAATGCAGGTGGTGTTGCAACATCCGCACTGGAGATGTCCCAGAACAGCGAGAGACTGAGCTGGAGCTTCGAAGAAGTTGATGCGAAATTGAAAAACATCATGGTTAACATCACACACAATATGGATGATGCTGCAAGACGCTACGGATTCGAAGGAAACTACGTAGTTGGTGCAAACATTGCCGGATTCGAAAAAGTTGCGAATGCTATGTTGGCTCAGGGAATCTGCTAATTAGTAATATCTAAGTGAATAAATGATATGGATAAGTCCTGTAAACCAGTGTTTATGGGGCTTTTCTTTATGTAAAAGCGATAGTGAAACATGTGACAGTGATATTTTTCATTGATACCTTCGTGTTCATCGGATTATTGTTAATGGCTGTGTATAGAATAACAGGAAAGAGAAGAAGTTGAAATGTAGGAAGTTATCCGGAAATAGGTCGAACAAATCTGAAAGAAAAGTGGATCTTTTCAGAAGGTTTCAGCTTTGGGAAGATCTGAACCAGACTAAATTAGCTTTCAACAGTAGGAAGAAAGGGTAAAATAAGCCACTCTTGTCTTAGCCGGACGAGTGGCTTATTTTGAAATTATATCATCATGTATTTTTCCCAACTTTCCGCACATACGCCGACGGTGTCATCCCGGTACATTTTTTAAAGATTTTGCTGAAGTAGTAAGGATTGTTTCCGCAGCCCACCAGTTCTGCCACGTTCTGTATCTTTTCATTTCCCTGTGTAGCAAGGATTTCTTTTGCTTTCTGTACCCTAAGATTCATAAGATAACTGGAAAACTTCTGTCCTGTCTCTTTCAGGAAACAGCGGCTCACATAGTTCACATTCATGTACAGATAGTTTTCTGCGATCCACTTCAATGTCAGGTTGGAGTCTTCCAGATGAAGTTCCAGATAGGAAATCAGGTCATCGATGAAACTACTGTGGTGCTCTGGGGCGGACTGGCTGGAGGTCAGAATTTCGGACACCTTATCCATAGTGCAGTCGAGAATTTCCGTCAGAGATTTCTTTTGCCGCAGTCCGGAAAGGAAATCGGTAATATCGGAAAGTGTGCCGTCCGAAAGCTGAGTCACAAGAGAAATCAACAGATTGTCACAAAGCTGTATAAGAAAATCTCTGTCAGAAACCATACGGAGCAATTCACTTACTTTTTCCAGAGAGTTTTCAATTTGCTGAGAGTTCTGAGAAAGCAGAGAGGGAATCATCTGGTTCATCTGCTGTACGATATTTCCATAATTAAAGTTCGGTACAAGGCGGTCTCTGCTTATAAAATACAGGGTATCATATCGTTTCAGTTTTGGAACCAGGTATTCCAGCAAAAGACGAAGATTCAGGAAAAAGGTTCTTTCATACTGAATCGATGTGGTCTGTTTCGTAAATGCCAGACTCTTGAAGAAATTGTCAACCTCCCTGTATTCGGAATCAAAATTTGGAAAAAATAAAAGTAATATATTATTGATATAAATTTTATGCAGATACAGACCCGGCATCAGTCTTGAAAAATAAGAATCTATGGCGGTAAGAGCCTGTGACAGATTGGACTTTTCAAGAAAATAAAGAGTACACATCTGATAAGGGGTATCCGACAGATTGATATAGTGTTCGTAAGGTTCAAAAAAGGAAGAAGAGATTTCCGGCAGAGAAATACCTTCCCGAAATATATTGTTGATCAGTGTTTCACGGAGATTCTGAATTTCCATGTTAGGATTCTGAGAAGCATTTTCAGACAGAATCTGCTCCTGGATATCTTTGATCACATCCTGCATACAGGAGATAATCTGCTGTTCGTCACATGGCTTTAAAAGATAATGCTTTACGCCGCATTTCATCGCTCGTTTGGCATAGTCAAATTCTCCGTAACCGGACAGAATAATAAACTGCGTATGGAGATCGGTGGCAGTAATTCTTTCAATTAATTCCAGACCGGAGATACCAGGCATGCGGATATCAGTCATTACAATATCCGGGGATTCGTCAAGAATCATATGGTAAGCCTCCACTCCGTCCAGACAGGTGCCGATAAGAGAAATCCCCAGAGACTTCCAGTCAATCAGATTGGCAATGGTCTGGCAGATGATTTCTTCATCATCAATGATTAATAGTTTAAGCATATCAGGAGACTCCTTTCGTAAGAGGGATTAGTGGGAGTATAATTCGTGCAACCGCATACTCTTCCCCGTCATCGGGATCTTCTGTGTTATACAGATAAAGACCGTAATCGGGTCCGTATGCGATGTTCAGCCGTTTGTGAATATTTAAAATACCGATTCCAAATCCATGAGGCTGAATCTCCTTTGCTTCCAGTTTTTGAAGCAGGTCATCATCAAACTGAGAACCGTTATTTTTTACTTCAATCATCAGATTCCGGTCAGATGAAAATGCTGATACTGAAATATAACATATTTCTGAAATCTCTTCCAGACCGTAACGAATTGCATTTTCCAGAAGCGGCTGGATGGTAAATTTCGGTATTTCGCAGTTGTGGAATTTTTCCGGAATGTCAATGGAATATTCAAGTCTGTGAGGATAACGAAGTTTTTGAATCGTCATATAGTTTTCCAGAATATTCATTTCCTGCTGAATCGAGAACGGATAATTGTTCTTACTCAGAGAAATCCGAAGAAGATTGCCCAGAGCGGTTGTGATTTGTGAAATATCGTCGGCTTTTATAGCCTTTGCACGCCAGTTGATAGAATCCAGAGTATTGTAGAGGAAATGTGGATCCATCTGGCTTTCCAGTGCTTTCAGCTGTGCTTCTTTCTTTAACAGTTCATTTACATAATTCTCTTTTATGAGTGTATCTACTTTATTTGCCATGGAATTAAAGTTGGTGTGAAGCTGTCCAATTTCATCTTTTTGCTGGCTGTAGTCACAGGCATCTTCGGGCAAGGTGTAATGTCCTTCACCGAAACGGTTCATCTTGTAGATTAGCCAGTCGAAATGTCTGGTGAGGCTTGAGAGAATGCTGGTAGAAGCAATAAAAACAACGCCAACCGAAAAAATCATTGCAATAACACAGAGCTTTAGCGTAAAAGAAAGCGTTCGGGCAATGGAATCATAAGGCACAATACAGAAATAATCCCATTGATAGCCGGGAATATGACCGCCTACTGCGAAGTAAGGGTTGTTATCTAATGTAAGGATGTCATATTTCTGTTTTAAACTTTTTTTCAGTGCATTATAATAGTTTTCTGTTATGTCATCAGAGGGATAAATCAATTGTTTATTGGCAGCAAGAAGAAAAGACATAGAGTCATAGGCGGAATCATGGCTGGCTGCCTGGGAAATCATGTCATCAAGATTAATGTTTATGATCAGTGTCCCCAATGGGTGCAGTGATAAATATCTGGTTTCACGTAATTCCTTCACCAGAAACAGACCATATTCTCTGCTATAATCGGTTACCCAGACAGAACCACCCATTTCTTCTTTTGCAATAGTTACCAGTTCCTTTTTAACATCATTGGGAACCTGACGGGTAAGAGGAGAATAAGTAGAAATCTCCTCATTGTTCAGCTGGATAGCAATATAGGAAACCGGGTCAATGCTTGTGTTAAACAGATGATTGCACAGAGTATTATAGATTGTGTTTATATATAGCTGTTTTTCCGCCCGGGATTCTGACGATTCGATTAGAGGAAGTACTTCCTGAATGGAATTGTTTGAAAGAATCATCATAGCAAGATTTTCAGTTTCGGTCAGCGTATCATATATTTCTGTGGCAGAGCAGGTGAGGTTGGAAGATACAAAACGATATAACACCTGTTCATGGGTTTTTTTGATTTTTATTTTTTTGAATAGAAAGTATAATTAAGAAAAATGAGAATGGGAGGCTTTAAGATGAGCTACGATGTTATGAAATTTGGAGCAGTGGGAGACGGTATCACCAATGATGCTCCGGCGATTCAGAAAGCGATTGACGAGTGTACAAAAACGGGCGGAAGAGTTGTATTGCCAAGCGGAAAGACTTTTTATGCATCTTCGATTGTACTGAAAAGCAATGTGGAATTGTATCTGGAGAAAGGAAGTGTTCTTAAGGCTCACAGTGATCTTGATACTTACCTGAACCCGAATAACGAGCCTGTGGATTATGATGCGGATATTATCGATGCCGGTGTGGTACAGAAACCACCGTATGCATTTATCTATGCAAAAGATGCGGACAATATTTCCATAGCAGGACAAGGTGTAATTGATGGAAATGCCTATGCGTTTGTGGAAAGATGGAGCCAGTATTATGTGAATTCAGAACTTTATCCACGTCCCACATTGATTTATGTGGAGCATTGCAATCATATTACATTCCGTGATGTGACTATGCGTAAAGCACCGTTCTGGACATTGCATCCGGCAGGATGTGATGATGTACTGATTAAGGATATTCGTATCCTGAATGATCTGGATATGGCAAATTCAGACGGAATTGATCCTGACCACTGCAGTAATGTAAGAATCAGCGGTTGTCATATTACCTGCGGAGATGACTGTATTTGTATGAAAGCGACCATCGGAAATATGAAATACGGTCCTACAGAAAATGTTATTGTATCTGACTGTACTTTGATCTCCACTTCTGCAGCTATTAAGATAGGTACAGAAGGTACCGGAGATTTCCGCAATATTCTGATTCAGGATTGTATTGTTTCTCGTTCCAACAGAGGAATTTCCGTTCAGATCAGAGATCAGGGAAATGTAGAAAATGTTTCTTTCAGAAATATCATGATCGAGACACGTAGATTTGCGGATACCTGGTGGGGATGCGCAGAACCGATTGCTATTTCCGTTCATGATCGTGATGAGAATACAAAATCCGGTAAGATTTCCAATGTTCGTTTCTCCAATATTACCTGTGATTCGGAAAATGGTGTATTTGTATCCGGAACAGAGGAAAATATGGTAGAAGATATCGTATTTGAAAATGTTCAGGTAAGAATGTCAGCAAAGAGCAAATGGGAGCGTGGAATGTATGACCTGCGTCCGGGTTACAATAAAGGAATTGAAAAGAGGCAGAGTCCGGGATTCTATATCCGCTGCGCAGATGGAGTAAAAGTAAAAGATTGCCGTGTAAGATTCTGTGGAGAAGACAAATCTGATTTTGCACAGGCCTTTTATGCGGAGAATGGAAAGAACATCACTTTGGAGCAATTTGACGGAAAAGCAGCTTCTGAGCAGTTCAAAGATGTGGAAATTGTTTAAAAGTTTGTTAATGCAGGAATAGTTTATTTGGGAAAAGTGGATTTTTTGCAGAGTAAGTAACTTTTTTGCAAAATTCAGTGGGAAAAATATTATCTCAAGTGGGTTTTGTTAATTTTAAGTTTTGGTAAGAGCAAGTATAATGAGTTTATACAAAAAAAGAGAAGCTTCTTAAAAAATATAAGGAGGAAGGCAAAATGAATTTAAAGAAAGTATTGGCTTTAGTTCTTGCTGGAACAATGTGTGTATCTGCATTCACAGCATGTGGCGGAAGTAAAGAAAGTGCAGAAACGAACGGTGGTGCTGCACAGGAAACAGAAAGCAAAGATGATGCAGCAGCAAGTGAATCAGGAGATTCTACCAATCTTGTAATGGCATGGTGGGGAAATCAGGTAAGAAATGAGAGAACACAGCAGGCTCTGGATAAATATCATGAGCTGCACAGCGATGTGACAGTTGAAGGACAGTTCTTCCAGTGGGACGATTACTGGAGCAAACTGGCAACATCCGCAGCAGGAAAGAATATGCCAGACGTAATTCAGATGGATTACAAATATCTGGATCAGTATGTAAACAATGGACAGCTTCTGGATCTGACACCATATATTGAAAGTGGTGCTCTGGATACAACTAACATTCCGGAAAACGTACTGGAAATGGGTGTTGTTGGTGAAGGGAACTATGCAATCGCTGCAGGTATCAATGCTCCATGTCTGTTCTACAACAAGACTGTAACAGACGAACTGAATATTGAAATGAAGGATAACATGACAATGGATGAGTTCGTTGAAATTGCTCAGAAAATTTCTGATGAAACAGGATATCGTGTAAAAATGCTTCAGGCTGACAACTATCTGACGGAGTGGTCAAGAGCAGAAGGAATGCCGATCGTAGAAGCAAAAATGCCGGTAGACAGTGCAGATGCATACGTACCTTATTTCCAGCTTCTCGAAGATGGTGTTAAAAACGGATGGCATATCACACCTGATTGTGTAGATGCTACAGGTCAGGAGACAGACCCTCTGGTATATGGTTCCAGCCCATCTACAATGGCTTGGGCTACTATCAATGGTGGATCTAACCTGCTGAAATCTTTCCAGGCAGCAGCTCCGGAAGGAATGGAAATTGGTATGACAACAATTCCTACAAGCGATACTTCAAAATCCAACTATCTGAAACCAGCTATGTATTTCGCTATCAGCGCTGATACAAAGAATCCGGATGCAGCAGTTGCAGTACTGGATTACCTGATCAACTCTACAGAAGCAAACGAAATCCTTCTTGGAGAACGTGGAGTTCCGGCTTCTACAGCAGTTGCAGATGCTATCTATGATAAAATCGGACCGGAAGAGCAGAAATCCTTCGATTACATCACAGATGTAATAACACCGAACTGTTCCCCGATCAACCCGCCGGATCCGGACGGAAGCAGCGAACTTCTGGATACTCTGAAAAAAGTTCATGAAAAACTTGGTTATGGCGAGTGTACCGCTCAGGAAGCAGCTGAAGAGTACTACAATAAAGGAATGGAAATTTGGGGCTAATAACTGGTAAGTCTTGAATCAATAACTGGCTGCCGTCAAATCTGCATAATGGCGGATGGCGGCAGTCATTTTTATACCCTTTTTGGGAGAAAGGAGATAGACGTGCAATCTGAAAAAAGAATTTCTGACGGAAAATTATATAAGTTTTTAAATAAAGAAAGCAGTGCGGGAGTAGTATTCTGTCTGCCGTTTATCATTGGATTTTTTGTGTTTTTGCTGGTTCCCATGGGAATCTCTCTTTATTATTCTTTCTGTGAGTACAATATCCTTTCACCTGCAAAATTTGTAGGTTTGGATAATTACATTAAGATGTTTACCGGTGATGAGGTATTCTGGAAATCATTTAAGGCAACCATGTACTTTGCTCTGGTATCTGTACCTCTGCGTTTGGCATTTGCTCTTATGGTTGCTATGATTCTTGTTAAACCTACGAAATTAACAGGATTCTACAGAGCAGCTTACTATCTGCCATCCATCATTGGTGGTTCCGTTGCGGTAGCTGTATTGTGGAAAAGAATGTTCGCTACGGATGGTGTTATCAACAGCATTCTGGCAGCATTTGGAATTGACACACAGATGGCATGGCTTGGAAATACAAAGACAGCAATCTGGACATTGATTCTTTTGGCGATCTGGCAGTTTGGTTCTTCCATGTTGATCTTCCTTTCTGCTTTGAAACAGATTCCATCCAGCTTGTATGAAGCTGCAGACGTGGATGGAGCAAACAAATTCACAAAATTCTTTAAAGTGACACTGCCTCTTCTGACACCAACCATTTTCTTTAACCTGGTTATGCAGATGATCAATGGTTTCCTGGCATTCACACAGAGTTTGATTATTACACAGGGTAAACCGATGGATACTACATTGTTCTATGCACTGTATATGTATCAGCAGTCCTTCCAGTTCAACAATGCAGGTTATGCATCTGCTATGGCATGGATGATGCTGCTTCTTATCGGAACCTTTACATTGGTACTGTTCAAAACGAAAAAATATTGGGTATATGATCAGGGGTGAGTAAAGTATGAAAGCAAAAAGAATAATAAATAAAACAATCTATCATGTGCTTGTATTTGGTTTTGGTCTTCTCATGCTCTATCCGCTGATCTGGATGTTTATGAGTGCTTTTAAAGAGACCAATACAATTTTTACAACAGCAAGTCAGCTGATACCTGAAAAATTTACATTTGAAAACTATGCAAATGGATGGAAAGGTTTTGCCGGTATTTCCTTTGCTACATTCTTCAAAAACTCACTTTTTGTAACAATTGTTGCAACAATCGGAACACTGGCATCCTCTGCGCTGGTAGCTTATGGATTTTCCAGATGTAGCTTTAAAGGAAAAAAGATTTTGTTCGCAGCTATGATGGCATCCATGATGCTTCCGGGACAGATTCTTATGGTTCCTCAGTATCTGTGGTATCAGAAGCTGGGTTGGGTAGGAAGTTTTGCTCCGCTGATCGTTCCGTTCTGCTTTACTGTGCAGGGATTCTTCGTATACTTGATGATGAACTTTATCGATGGTATTCCGAGAGAATTGGATGAAGCTGCAAAAATCGATGGATGTTCCTACTATGGAATCTTCGGAAGAATCATTCTTCCGCTTATGGTACCATCACTGATCACCGGTGGAATCTTCTCCTTCATGTGGAGATGGGATGACTTTATGTCAGCTTTGTTGTACATCAATGATGCTGCAAAATATCCGGTATCTTTGGCTTTGAAACTGTTCTCTGACCCGGGCTCCTCCTCTGACTACGGTGCTATGTTCGCTATGGCTACCCTGTCATTGATCCCGATTGTACTGATTTTCTTTATTTTCCAGAGATATCTGGTAGATGGTATTGCAACCTCCGGTCTGAAAGGCTGATAAAATCAATTTTAACACTTACAAGGCAGAAAGCTGCCGGAAATGAAAGGCATAATTATGTGGAAAGTTGGAGTAGTAGGCTGCGGAAATATTGCAAAGGTTCATGCGGAAGTATTAAAAAATATGGAAAATGTAAGCATTTGTGCCTTTGCGGACTGTAAGCCGGACAAAGTAACTGCATACAAAGAAATCTACGGAACACAGGAGACGAATTGTTGGTCTTCTTTTGAAGAAATGCTTGAAAATGAAGAACTTGATGTAGTACATATCTGTACACCTCATTATCTTCATGTGCCCATGGCACTGAAAGCATTGGAACATGGAGTTCATGTGTTTATGGAAAAACCTCCGGCAATTAGCAGAGAAACCTTTCAGCAGCTTATGGAAGCAGAAAAAACATCAGGAAAACAGGTAGGAATCTGTTTTCAAAATCGTTATAATGAATCAGTAACCCGTATTTTTGAAGAACTAAAAAGCGGAGAGTTGGGAAATATCATGGGAGCCAGGGCGTTTCTTACCTGGTCCCGTGATTTGAAATATTATAAAGAAAGCGGCTGGCGTGGTGTGAAAAAGACTGAGGGCGGCGGTGTACTGATAAATCAGGCAATTCATACGCTGGATCTGATGGTACAGTTTTTAGGCAGCCCTCTTATAGCCGAGGCCAGTATGAAGAATCATCATCTGATTGGTGAAATTGAAGAAGAAGATACCATGGAAGCTTATATCCGATTTGAGAAAGCATCCGCATGTCTTTATGCTACGAATGCCTATGTGACGGATTCCCCGGTACTGATCGAACTGGAATGTGAAAAGGGAAGTATCCGAACGGAGGAAAACCAGTTGTGGATCCGGTATAAAAACGGAACAGGAAAGACATTTTCCTTTGCAAAGGCTTCCGGAGTGGGAAAGTCATACTGGGGTAATTCTCATGGTAGATGTATTGAAGATTATTATGAATGTCTGCATACAGGCAAAAAATTCAGAAACGATCCGGACGGTGTAAAAGAAACATTTTCTCTTACCATGGATCTATATGAATCGGCAGAGACGGGGAAAACCGTCAAATGCAGGAAGGATGTGTAAAATGGAGAAAGTAAAAATTGGTATTATCGGTATTGGGAACATGGGAACAACCCATTCCAAGACAATTACAGAAGGAAAAGTTCCGGAACTGGAACTGGTGGCAGTAGCAGATAGAGAAGAAGGAAGAAGACAGTGGTGTAAAGACAATCTTCCGGAAAGTGTTCAGATATTTGAAGAAGGCAGTGATCTGATTGCAAGCGGAGTATGTGATGCTGTTTTAGTTGCAGTGCCTCATTATCAGCATCCGGAGCTGTCTATGGAAGCCCTGCAGCATAACCTTCATGTACTTTGTGAAAAACCAGCCGGTGTATACACAAAACAAGTACGTGAGATGAATGAAGCAGCAGCAAAGAGTGACAGAGTATTTGCTATGATGTTCAATCAGAGAACCAACTGCGTATACCGGAAAATGCATGAAATGGTAGCCGGAGGAGAACTGGGTGAGATCCGCAGAGTAAACTGGATCATCACTGACTGGTACAGAACCCAGAGCTATTATGATTCCGGAAGCTGGAGAGCTACCTGGGACGGAGAAGGTGGCGGTGTGCTGCTGAATCAGTGTCCGCATAACCTGGATCTGATACAATGGATCTGTGGAATGCCAGTCAAAGTTCAGGCTTTCTGTCATGAAGGAAAATGGCATGATATTGAAGTGGAAGATGATGTTACCACATATCTGGAATACCCGAACGGGGCAACAGGAGTATTTATCACAACAACAGGTGATGCACCGGGAACCAACCGTTTTGAGATCACAGGAGATCTGGGTAAACTGGTATGTGAAAATGATAAATTAACTTTCTATAAATTAAAACAGGGTATCAAAGAGCACTGTGCAACCTGCAAAGCAGGTTTTGAAAAACCGGAATGTGAGATTTTAGAGATTGAAACAGATGGACAGAATGAACAGCACGCAGGAGTTATGAAAGCTTTTGCAGGAAAAATTCTGCACGGAACCCCACTGGTAGCAGGTGGAGAAGAAGGTATCAATGGTCTGATGCTCTCCAATGCCATGCATCTGTCGAGCTGGCTGGGACATCCGGTCACATTGCCGATTGATGAGGACGAATTCCTGAAAGAATTGAATGAACGACGTGCACATTCCAGAAAGAAAGAAGGATCCGGCGTGGTGTTTGACACGGAAGGTTCTTATGGAAGCAAATAGACTTGCGGGTAAGGTTTGAACATAGAAAGCAGCAGGAAAGGACAGAAAGAAAATGATAAATAATATTACAATCAGCGGATTTGCAGATGAGATCAGTCCATCTCTTGATAAACAGATAGAAGTAATAAAGAAATTGGGAATTTCTCACATTGAGATGAGAGGCGTAAACGGAAAAGGGCTGGTAGAGTATCCTCTCGATGAAGTGAAAAAAATCAAGGAGAAACTGGATGAAAACGGAATTAGCCTTTCAGCAGTCGGTTCTCCGATCGGGAAGATCCAGATTACAGATGCGTTTGAAGAACATTTTGAACTGTTCAAACATACCGTAGAGATTGCTAAAATCATGGAAACACCATATATCCGTATGTTCAGTTTCTTTATGCCGGAAGGAGAAGAACCGGAGAAATACAAAGAAGAAGTGTTCCGCCGCCTGGGTATGTTTGTGGACTATGCAAAACAGCAGGATGTGATTCTTCTTCATGAAAATGAAAAAGAAATCTACGGAGATGTGGCAGTAAGATGCAAAGAAATTCTGGATGAATTTGCATGTGATCATTTCCGTGCAGTATTTGATTTTGCCAACTTTGTACAGTGTAAACAGGATACAAAAGAAGCATATGAAATGCTGAAACCGTATATCTCCTACATCCATATCAAAGACGCAATGTGGGAGAGCGGAAAAGTAGTTCCTGCCGGATATGGTGATGGAAATGTAAAAGAAATCCTAGCAGATCTCGTAAAGAACGGATATAACGGAGTATTCTCTTTGGAACCACACCTGGCTGATTTCTCAGGATTCTCAGCACTTGAGCAGGGAGAAACTGAGAAAAAAGAACCGTTAAGCGGTGAAGAAGCTTATACAAGCGCTTATAATGCACTTGAGAAAATAATAGAAGAATTGAAATAGCAGAAAAGGGGCTGTCAGAATTATGTTTCAGGACAGCCTCGATTTTTTTCCGCACAGCCAAGGGGACAGTTGCTGTGTTTTGAAAGACCTATAGATTATTCCGTTTTACCTGTTATTGTCTGAAAGATAGAAAAAACCACACAAATATGAATTGGCACATGTATATTACATAAAAGCAAAAAATAATTGAGCTTATTATTTTTTTATTCCCCGATGTATCGCCCCATCTCCATATTTCTTATTAATTTTCTCCATTGCCCGGTCCAGTTTCATCCGTTTCTCGGTTTCTTTTGGATTATAAGAGAACAAATCCATCTGAAAAGGTTCTCCGGTATCTGTGAGTTTTCCGGCACGTACACCCAGAAGCCGGATGGGATTTCCGTTCCACAGTGCATCGAAAAGCTGACAGGCGGCACGATACAGGACTTTTTCGTCCTGGGTGGGTCCGGTTAGAGGCATTTGGCGGGTATATTTGTCAAAGGTAGCATACTTTATCTCCACGCATAAATTGTTCGCTGACTGCCCGGAGGTTTTCAACCGCTGTCCGACTTTGCCGGAAAGCTGATGAAGGATAGGATAAGCTTCCTGAGCAGTTTGCAGATCATGGGAAAGGGTGGTAGAATTGCCAATTCCCTTTGCCTGCGCCGGTTCGCTTTCCAGAGGAGAATTGTCGATACCGTTGGCGTATTCCCACAACATTTTTCCATGACTTTTCAGATGAAGAGACAAAATCTGCGGATCTGACTTTGCCAGATCCCCGATGGTATTGATCTCCAGCTTTTTGAGGATAGCCACCGAAGCATGTCCTGCCATAAAAAGACTGGAGATGGGAAGCGGCCACATTTTTTCGCGGATTTCATCGGGAAACAGAGTATGTGTTTTGTTCGGTTTTTCAAAATCAGAAGCCATTTTTGCCAGCACTTTATTGGAAGAAATTCCCACATTAACGGTAAAACCAAAATGTTCCAGAATATATTCCCGGATATAAGCGGCACCTGCCTCGGGACTGGGAAAACGGTCAGAGATTTTTGCATAATCAAGATAGCACTCATCGATGCTGACTTGTTCAATCTCCGGGGTCAGCCTCTTTAAGAATCCGATAAATTTTTTGCTGTACTGAGAGTATAGCTGATGGTCGGGAGGAACAATGACAAGAGAAGGACACTTTTTGAGTGCATTGGCTACCGGCTCAGCTGTCTGTATATGATACACTTTTTTTGCAGAAAGAGATTTTGCCAGAACAATTCCGTGACGTGTCTCACGATCTCCGCCGACAATAGACGGAATTGTGCGTATGTCCACGCTGTCCGGATTTTCTTTTAAAAGCTTTAACGCACTCCAGCTTAAGTAAGCGGAGTTTACATCAATATGAAAAATAATCCGATTCATCTTATCACCTCCGGACAAATTTTTCAGTCCAATTAATTCTCTGTAATATAGTTTATTATAAAGTAAATTATTGCAATACACAAGAAAATCAAAAATTGAATGATGTGATTGTGGAACATTGCAATCTATGATATACTGATTGCACGGAAAGTCAGAGCACATAAAGGCGGTCTACCCTCCACTATTGGAGGGGCTAACCCTCCAGACGAAAGAAAGGAGGGCGATGCCAATGTATGTTACATATTCGGATTTGATCCGGATAGGTATATTCATTGTCACTCTTGTAAGTCTCAGTTATGAGATATTCAAGGAAAAAAATAGCCGCCACTACTCGCAATAGTGACGGCTGTGAAAAAAACAGCTAAAATCATTTTTTGAGGGTATGCCGTGTGTCTCTGGCTTTCCCTTTTCTATTTCCAATATAGCACTTCTGGCAGCAGGGTGCAAGTGGCTATTTGGCAGTATCGCGTTCCATTTTTTGTGTTGCGAAGCGTGTTGTTGATCACGGAGTGAACAGTAACTAAGTCGGGTTTATATAAAAAACCACAGCGGACAAAAAACTTGTATGAACCGCATGAATGTGATAGAATATATTAGTCTTAAGATAAAAGTAAATAATATCAAAGGATAATATATATGAATAATATCGTACTGATTGGAATGCCGGGTGTCGGAAAAAGCACGGTAGGAGTAATCCTTGCAAAGGAAAAGGGATATCAGTTTATAGATGCGGATTTGCTGATCCAGAAGCGGGAAAAACGTTTGTTGAAAGAAATCATCGCTCAGGAAGGAGTGGATGCTTTTATACAAATAGAAAATCAGGTAAATGCATCCATAGAAACGGAACATACAGTAATTGCCACAGGAGGAAGCGTGGTATATGGAAAAGAAGCCATGGAACATCTGAAGGAGATCGCCACAGTGGTGTATCTGAAGTTGTCTTATGGTGCTCTCAGAAAAAGGCTTGGCAATCTGAAGAATCGGGGAGTGGTTCTTCGGGACGGGCAGACATTAAGAGATTTGTATGAGGAACGGGTGGTATTGTATGAAAAATATGCAGATATCATAATTGATGAGGAAAATAAGGGGATTGAGGAAACTTTACAGTGTATTATCAATGAATTGTAAAGAATTCTGAAAATAAGAGGAGCAATGTGAATAAAAATAAAAGCAAATTTTAATTTTTGTTTACAAAAAGTTTTATTTGGTATAACATAATGGGGAATGGACTAGTTTGTATATTTACATTGCTGAGTATAAAGTCATAGAGGTGGACTATGGAACAATATATTATCAAAGGCGGTAACCCATTAGTAGGCGAAGTGGAGATTGGCGGAGCAAAGAATGCAGCTCTGGCTATTCTTGCGGCAGCTATTATGACAGATGACACAGTCCGGATAGAGAATCTGCCGGATGTAAATGATATCAATGTACTGTTGGAGGCCATTGAAGGGATTGGGGCCAGCGTAGACAGACTGGATCGTCACACAGTAAAGATAAACGGCTCTACTATTGGCGATATCAGCGTGGATTATGAATATATTAAAAAGATCCGTGCTTCTTATTATTTGTTGGGGGCACTTTTAGGAAAATATAAAAAAGCGGAAGTACCGCTTCCGGGCGGATGCAATATCGGAAGCCGTCCGATTGATTTGCATCTGAAAGGATTTCGTGCATTGGGTGCGACGGTGGTGATTAAACACGGAGCAATTGTGGCGACAGCACCAGATGGACTGAAGGGATGTCATATTTTTATGGATATGGTATCTGTAGGTGCTACTATCAACATTATGATGGCAGCGTCCATGGCGAAAGGGAATACGATTATTGAAAATGCTGCAAAGGAGCCACATGTAGTTGATACAGCTAACTTCCTGAACAGTATGGGAGCAAATATTAAGGGAGCAGGAACTGATGTGATCAGAATTCGTGGCGTGGAGGAACTTCATGCTTCAGATTATTCTATTGTTCCGGATATGATCGAAGCCGGTACCTATATGTTTGCGGCAGCAGCTACCAAGGGTGATGTGCTGATTAAAAATGTAATACCGAAACATCTGGAAGCCATCACAGCAAAGTTGGAAGAGATTGGGTGTGAGGTTGAGGAATTTGATGACGCTGTACGTGTGATCGCCTCCAAACGCCTTCGTAAGACACAGGTAAAAACTCTTCCGTATCCCGGATATCCTACGGATATGCAGCCGCAGATTGCAGTTACGCTTACATTGGCACAGGGAACCAGTACGGTGACAGAAAGTATTTTTGAAAATCGATTTAAGTATGCGGATGAACTGACCCGTATGGGCGCAGTGATCAAGGTGGAAGGAAATACAGCTATTATTGACGGAGTGGACGGGCTGACAGGCGCAAGAGTCAGTGCACCGGATCTGAGAGCCGGAGCTGCTCTGGTGATCGCCGGATTGGCAGCAGAAGGAATTACAATTGTTGATGATATTGTATATATACAGCGAGGATATGAAGATTTTGAAGGAAAACTCTGCAGTCTGGGAGCTGAGATCGAGAAAGTATCCAGTGAAAAGGAAATTCAGAAGTTCAAATTGCGAATCGGTTGATGACAGCAGAAGACGAAGCCTGAAGAGTGCATAAAAATAAATGGAGGGGATGCTGCACGGCGGCATCCTTTTTAACTTAAAGAACTGTTTTGTTTTGACAATAAATATGCAGTATGATACACTTATTTAGAGTATGGGGTTATTAACAGGATTACAAAAGCCATAATAAGCAGATATTGAAAACAGAGGTGAGTACAGTGGATAAGACAGAATATCATATGAGGTTGGACGAAATCAACAGATTAGTGGAAGCACAGGATTATGAGGGGGCTTTGGAGATCGCGGATACCATAGAATGGAAACGTGTAAAGAGTGTACGGACTCTGTGTATGGTTGCGGATATTTATGAAGTAAATGGTGAGCTGGAAGAAAGTATGCGAATGCTTCAACTGGCATATAAGCGGTCTTCTGTTGGAAAGATGATTTTGTATCGTCAGGTCGAACTGTCATTGAAGATGGGACGTTACGATGATGCTGTAAAATATTATAATCAATATCTTGAAACCGCAGCGAATGATACTTCAAAATACATTTTAAAATACAAAATATACAAGGCTCAGAATGCACCTCTGGAAGATCAGATCGCCATTTTGGAAGAGTATAAGGACAGAGAATATACAGAACGATGGGTATATGAACTGGCCAGATTATATAAAAAGGCAGGAAAGCAGAATAAATGTATTGATACCTGTGATGATCTGATTCTCTGGTTCGGAGAAGGAAAATACGTTATAAAGGCTATGGAATTGAAGATGACGTATGTACCGCTTACTCCGGCACAGAAAGCAAAGTATGATCAGAGAAATATAGAAAAAGAAGAGAATAAGCAGCAAATGAAGGCCAGTGAGCCGGAAACAAAAGTAACAGCATCGACTGTGGCAGGTATATCTGCAGCGGCGATGGCAAGTCTGCAGAAAGCTTCTATTATTCCGCTCAAAGAAGAGGTAACAGTAAAGACAGACAATACAGCGGAAGAGATTTTGGCTAGCCCGGAAGGAATAGACGAGGCTGCAGCAGCGGCTGAAATGCCGGAGGTATCCGAACAGTCTGAGAAGAAGCCTTTTGAAGATATTCCGGTTCATGTAGATACCACACAGCTGCAGGAAAAACTGGCAAAAAGTTTTCAGGAGGTTCTTTCCGGATTTAATCGTACAAAAGTAGTCAATGCATTTGAAGCGTTAGGAAGAGCAACCGGAAGTGAAACATCTTCAGAGCCTGCAGAAGAGGAAAATATTGAAGAATATCAAGTGACAGATCTGGAGCCGGAGATTGTGAATGAGTCGAAGATATCGGCTGAGCGGGGAGAAGCGATTGCCCACCGCACAGAGATTTCCGGAACTGATGAGCCTGAGCCGGTGAAAGAAGAAAAACCGGAAGATAAAGAAGTTACCAGTTTACAGGATATGGATTTGGAAGCTCTGTTTGCGGAGACTTCAGGTATGTTTGCGGAAGCAGCAGAAAGCAGACAGGAAGAGCTGGGGAATGCAGAGGTTGCGTCTGAGGAGCAGACGGAAGAAGTTCCTGTAATCGTGGAAGAACAGGATGAAGAAGTTTCAGAAAATGTTATAGAAGAAAAAACAGCAGATGAGAAAGAGAATATAAAACTGGAAGAGGTTCAGATCGAAGAACCTGCAGAGACGAAAATTGAGCTTGATCAGGATGCGGAAGCTGCGATGGCAGCGTTTGAAGCCTCTCTTTTAAACGGGTTGGACGGGTTTGCGGGAGCAACAGAAGAAGTGATACAACCGGAAGAGGTATCAGAACCGGAGGCGGAAGTGGTGATACCGGAAGAAACGTCAGAACCGCAGGAGGAAGTGACGATACCGAAAGAAGCGCTTGAGCCGGAAGAGGAAGTGACGATACCGGAAGAAGCACCTGAACCGGAAGAGGAAGTGGTGATACCGGAAGAAGCGCTTGAACCGGAAGAGAAAGTGGTGATACCGGAAGAAGCGTTTGAATCGAAGGAGGAAGTAACCGCATCGGAAGAGATAATTGAACCGGAAGAAGAATTACTGATACCAGAAGAAGCTATTGCTATAGAAGATAATCAGGAGTTGATAGAGGAAGATGACGATATTAAGATAGCACCTCCGATCGGCAGGCATGAAGAAAGCAATCTTGAAGAACAGCTTCTGGCTGCTTTGAAAGGACAGCCTGAGACAGTTGTACAGGATGAAAAAGAAGAGGATGAGAATGCAATCCCGGATCTTGATCTGGAACTTGTGATGGAACTGCAGAAAGAAAAAGAAGATTCTGAATTGCCAAAGATGCCTGTTTTGGAAGAAACAGAAGAAGCCAGGGAGGAAGAACTCAGCGAAATCGATCAGATGCTTGCGGATGCAGAAAAAGAGATCGAGATGCCTTTGGTTATTCCGGAAGCGGAAACCCCTGAAGATATGAAAAGACGAATTTTGGACAGCACTCGTCCGGAAAAACTTTCGGATGAACAGAAACGTCTGTTTTCTTATTTTTCTAAGGTTCCGGGTATGGATGAACAGATATTGGAAGCGATTGATGGAGTATACCAGTATGCCAGTGAGAAAACATCACGTCGTGGTAATATAGCCATTATGGGAAGCCATGGAACAGGAAAAACTCGTCTCAGTGAGGGGATTGTAAAAGCTATTTGTAAAGAATTTGGTCTGGAAGCAGTTAAATATGCAAATCTGGATGCGTCCGATATGAACCGTAAGGATCCGGCAACTGTAATCAGTAAGATGGCAGGAGGATTCTTGCTGATCGAAAGGGCAAGCTTTATGACAGAAGAAACCATTGAAAAGCTTTCCCAGGCCATGGATTTCCGCACAGACAGTATGATTCTTATTATCGAAGACGATAAAGCAAATATGAGAAAACTTCTGGCCGATTATCCGAAATTTGCAAAGAAGTTTGAAACGGTTATTTCGATACCTGTGTTTACCAATGATGAATTGGTTACTTTTGCAAGAACCTATGCAAAAGAAAATGGATATCGAATGGATGAGATGGGAGTTCTGGCCCTATATGAATTGATTGGCAACAATCAGAGAGAAGATGAACCCATTACCATCGGAAAGGTAAAAGAGATGGTGGATGGTGCGATACGTCGGGCAAGCGGAGCTCGTCTTGGTAGAAGAATTTCCAAGCGTCATACAGATGAAGACGGAAGAATTCTTCTGTATGAGAAAGATTTTGACGTATAAATTCAAGCTGATATAGGGCATGGCGAAAAAGGCTATGCCCTATTTTACAGAAAGGAAACTATATGGGTGAAAAAAGAAAGCCTTATCTGGGGAATCCGCAGGAGACGATCGCTGTACTGAATAAATATCAGTTTACATTTCAGAAAAAATTCGGTCAGAATTTTCTGATCGATACACATGTGCTGGATAAGATTATCGGCTCGGCAGGGATTACGGAGGATGATTTTGTACTGGAGATCGGACCGGGAATCGGGACTATGACGCAGTATCTAGCGGCAGCCGCAAGAGAAGTTTGTGCAGTGGAAATTGACAAAAGTCTGATTCCCATTTTGAATGATACATTGAAAGATTATGATAATGTGAGAATCATCAACGAAGACATTTTGAAAGTGGATATCCAGAAAATTGCTGATGAAAGAAATCAGGGACGACCGATTAAAGTAGTGGCAAATTTACCTTATTATATTACGACGCCTATCATTATGGGATTATTTGAAAGTCATGTACCCGTAGAATCTATTACTGTAATGGTTCAGAAAGAGGTAGCTGACCGTATGCAGGTCGGACCGGGAACGAAAGATTACGGGGCATTATCTCTGGCTGTGCAGTATTACGCGGAACCCTATATTGTCGCGAATGTTCCGCCGAATTGTTTTATGCCCAGACCAAAGGTGGGAAGTGCCGTGATTCGACTGACGCGTCATAGCCAGCCTCCGGTGCAGGTGAAAAATGAAAAATTGTTGTTTCAGATTATCAGGGCATCATTTAATCAGAGAAGGAAAACGCTGGCAAATGGACTGAAAAATTATGAAGGTTTGTCATTTGATAAGGAGACAATCGAAAAAGCGATTGTAGAATGTGGTTTTTCGCCATCCGTAAGAGGAGAGGCTCTGTCATTGGAAGAATTTGCAGCTCTCAGTAATGTGTTGGATGTAGGGTTAAAAAGTTAGAAAAAAGCAAAAAGTGTGTTGGCCAGAACGAGGAAATTCTGGCCAACACACTTTATTTTAAAGGAAGGAGAGTCGATATTATAAAATAATTCTTTAATTATTTTATGTTAATAGTATATCCAGTAAATGTGAGAAAATAATGTTCAAGTTGTAAAAAATATGTTAATGATTATCAAATCTTTTATGAATTAAAAAAGCCTTAAGAAAGCTTTTAACGACAAACGGGAAGATTCATGTTATAATGAAACGCAGGTCGATATACACAGAGATAGCGGCAAATGAAGTATAAGTAAACATAGAAAAACAGAAGCAACAAGGAGGTAAATAAATGAGAACAAAAAAAGGAATAGCTGCTTTTCTTGCTGCAGTGATGATTGCAGGCGGTATGACAGTACCGGCAAAAGTTCAGGCAGATGAGGTGGATGCACCGTATCTGGCATTGGGTGCGGATTTGACAGAAGAAGAAAAAAATACGGTTTTCGGGCTTCTGGGTGTGGATGCCGGACAGCTGGATCAATATATGGTGGTAATGGTAACAAATGAAGATGAACATAAATATCTGGATTCATATCTGGATGCAAGTGTGATTGGAAGCCGTGCGCTGTCTTCTGTAGTAGTTGAAAAGAAAGAGAAAGGAACAGGAATCCAGGTAAAAACAAGTAATATTACATACTGTACGACCGGTATGTATCAGAATGCACTGGCTACGGCCGGCCTGGAAGATGCAGAAATCCGAGTTGCAGGTCCCTTTAGTATATCCGGAACGGCCGCTTTGGTTGGCGCGATGAAAGCATATGGAGAGATGACTGGAGAGAGTATAGAACCGGAGAATGCAGATGCCGCTACAGAAGAATTGGTAATGACAAGTGAACTGGGAGAGACCCTTGGCAGTCAGGATCAGGCGGAAGCCCTGATCGGAGCGGTGAAGGATGCTATTGTGGCGGATGAAGTAACAGAGCCGGAAGAGATAGAGGCGGTTATAGATGATACTGCAAAAGAAATGAATATTGAACTTTCAGAGGAAGACAGAGAAAAAATCCGTTCTCTAATGGAGAAAATAGGCCAGCTTGATCTGGATGTAAGTTCTCTGAAAGCACAGGCAAAAGAACTTTATCAGAAGCTGGATGAAATGAATATTGATATCAGTGATGAACAGGTGCAGGGACTCCTCTCCAGTATTGCGTCCTGGTTTGGAAATTTATGGGAAACGATCAAAGGATGGTTGGAATGATATGATTTCAGTGCAAAATGCATAGAAAAATCCTTCTTAATGTGGAGAAAATAAAAGAATAGTACGAAATATGTCGATAAAACAAAAAACGGATGGAATAATTATACAAATTTAATGTGATAAATCAAGAAAGTTTGTACAAATTAACGATAAGTTCATATTGAGTTCATAAAATGTTCATAAAATACTGATATGATATAAACAGTTCCGAAAGGAATAACGAAGTTGTGTATTGTAATGGGTTCATTACACATAAAATTTTTTCATAATAATTGCCCGGGTGCTGCGAGGTGCCTGGGCACTCCTCATTTTTAGACTAATAGTTGTGGCAGATCCTATCAGTCGGTGAAAGAAATATTTTGGAAATAAAAAAGTACAGTTCTCCATAAAAATATGGAAAGCTGTACTTTTTTTCATTTTTCAATGCCTTTGCGGGCGGGAAGTCCCTGATCAAAAGGATGTTTGATTTTTCGTATTTCTGAGACATAGTTAGCGAGATCGATCAAGGCATTGCTGGGATTCTGACCTGTCAGAATAATTTCCAGATTTTCCGGCTTGTTTTTCAGATACTCAATCAGAATGTTTTCATCAAACAAACCGGCACGGATGGTATAAATCAGCTCGTCGCAAAATAACACATCATAATGTTCCTGTTTCGCTTTTTGTGTAACAAAATGAAATTGTTCCTCATAGTATGCTTTGCGGGAATTTTTTTCCTCCGGCGTCATTTGAAAGCTGAATTTTTCCTGCTCCAACCCATCAACAAAAGTGATATTAGGAATCTGTGACAGGACATT
Source organism: bacterium (assembly GCA_004562915.1). Taxonomy (GTDB): domain Bacteria; phylum Bacillota; class Clostridia; order Lachnospirales; family Lachnospiraceae; genus Oliverpabstia. Next base: position 4,242 of record SFQZ01000028.1, on the reverse strand, counting down.
TCTCTCGCTGGTCTTATTGTTTTTCATAAACTGATAGATCAGTACCCGATATCCAAAACCGGCAGCACGGGTACATAAGCCCATTCCTGTAGTGGTTTTTCCTTTGCCGTCTCCGCAGTAAATATGAATATAACCAGTCTTTTTTTCCATGAATCATTAAAATCCTTTCATCTGGACGGATATGTTTTAATAGTTTTCCACTTTTCTTTCGAAGTAAGCTTTTGGATGTGCGCAAACAGGACATACTTCAGGAGCTTCATCAGCCATATGCACATATCCACAGTTGCGGCATTTCCATCCAAGGGGAGCATCTCCTTTGAAGGTTTTGTCATTTTTATAGGATTCCAGTAATTTCAGATAACGTTTTTCGTGAGCAGCTTCAACTCTTGCAACACCTTCAAATTTGATTGCCAGTTCATCAAAGCCTTCTTCTCTTGCTTCTCTGGCCATACGTGCATACATATCGGTCCATTCGAAATTCTCACCGGCAGCTGCATCTTCCAGATTTGTTGCAATGTCGTGGATTCCGTGGAATTCTTTAAACCACATTTTGGCATGTTCTTTTTCCTGGTCAGCTGTCTCCAGATATAAAGCTGCGAGCTGTTCATATCCGGCTTTTTTAGCTGCGGAAGCATAGTAGGTATACTTATTTCTTGCTTCGGATTCTCCTGCAAATGCCTGCAGAAGATTTTTTTCTGTTTTTGTTCCTGCGTATTTGGACATGTTAATCCCTCCTTATGATAACAGGGGTACACCTTGAGAAGTTGGCGTACCCCCTGCATGGTTCAAAACTATTGCGTTTTCTAAATATTAGCCAAAATATCTTTTCAGAAGACCGGCAAATGCTTTTCCATGACGAGCTTCGTCTCTAGCCATCTCATGTACTGTATCGTGGATAGCGTCAAGGTTAGCAGCTTTAGCACGTTTAGCCAAATCTGTTTTACCAGCGGTAGCACCGTTCTCAGCATCTACTCTCATTTCCAGATTCTTTTTGGTGCTGTCTGTAACAACTTCACCCAACAGCTCAGCAAATTTAGCTGCATGCTCAGCTTCTTCATAAGCTGCTTTTTCCCAGTACAGACCGATCTCAGGATATCCTTCTCTGTGAGCAACTCTTGCCATAGCCAGATACATACCAACTTCTGAACATTCTCCTTCAAAGTTTGCTCTCAGATCGGCAATGATGTCTTCCGGAACACCTTTAGCAACGCCAACTACGTGTTCAGCAGCCCATGTCATCTCTCCGGCCTGCTCTGTAAATTTCTCAGCTGGTGCTTTACAGATTGGGCAGAACTCTGGTGCAGAATCTCCTTCGTGAACATAACCACATACGTTACATACAAATTTTTTCATGTGACATTCTCCTTTTCTTTAAATATTTTAATTTAATTATTTTTAATAATAGTAATTATTACTATTTTAAGATACCATATTATTTTTTGTTTGTCAATAAATTTATTATATTTTTTAAGAACAGACTTAAGAAGTCTTTTCTTCTAAAGCAGAGCATTCTTCACAGATTCCATAAAAATTAATAACATGTTTTTCGATTCTTCCATTATAATGCTGTGATGCGATGGTTTCCACATCGTCCAGATAATCCATATCCAGATCGGTTATCTTGTGGCACTTTTTGCAGATTACGTGATAGTGGGGTGCGGTATGACCGTCATAATGATCGGCCCCATCTCCTGTAGATACTCTGTTAATTTCTCCGATATCAGCCAGGAGGGACAGGTTACGGTAAACAGTTCCCAGACTGATATTTGGATACATTTTGCGAAGCTGATGATAGACGATATCAGCAGTAGGATGATCAGTCCGTGTCATAAGGAACTCTTTGATAGATTCCCTCTGGCGACTGTATTTCAGCGTGGCCATGATTTCCTCCTTTCAATAATAATAATTGTTACTGATTTTATTATATAGGAATCATAAGCAGAAGTCAATTGAAATATGATAAAAATATAAAAATAAAAATGATAAACTATTGATAAAGTTATGATAAAGTGATATAATTTTCTCAATCAAAAGTGATAACATTTAAAATAAACAACTCAAAATTAATCAAAAAGGAGAAAAGACTATGGTAACAATTGGTATTATCGGAGCCGGACGTATCGGAAAGGTACATGCTGAAAGTATTTCCAACTATGTGAAAAATGCAACTGTTAAAACAATTGCAGATCCATTCATGAATGAAGCTACAGAAGCATGGGCAAAAGGTATGGGAATTGCCAACACTACAAAAGATTACAAAGAGATTCTGGCAGATCCGGAAATCGATGCAGTTTTAATCTGCTCTTCCACAGACACTCATTCACCAATCTCTATTGAAGCAATCGAAGCAGGAAAACATGTATTCTGCGAAAAACCGATTGATCATGACGTAGATAAAATCAAAGCTGTTATGAAAGCTCTGGAAGGAAAGAAAACAAAATATCAGGTTGGTTTCAATCGTCGTTTTGACCATAACTTCCGCGCTGTTCAGCAGGCAGTTGCAGCAGGCAAAATCGGTGATCCGCACATCATCAAGATTACTTCCAGAGATCCAGAGCCACCTTCAGCACAGTATGTAGCAGTATCCGGTGGTATGTTCCTGGATATGACCATTCATGATTTTGATATGGTTCGTTTCCTGGCAGGATGCGATGCAGAAGAAGTTTATGTACAGTCTGCAGTTCTGGTTGATCCGGCTATCGGAGAAGCAGGCGATGTAGATACTGCAGTGATCACACTGAAGATGGCTAACGGAGCAATCGCAGTTATTGATAACTCCAGAAAAGCTGTTTATGGATATGATCAGAGAGCAGAAGTATTTGGTTCCAACGGTATGGTAATGAACGCAAACGACAGCCAGTCCAATGCAGTAATTGCAAATGCTGATGGTGTTACAGGTGAAAAACCAATGTTCTTCTTCCTGGAGCGTTATATGGCTGCATATGCTCAGGAAATCACTGAGTTTGTTGATGCAATCGAAAACGATACCGATACACCGGTTGGTGTAGAAGACGGACTGAAACCGGTTCTTATGGGACTTGCTGCTAAGAAATCAGTAGAAGAACACAGACCGGTAAAAATTTCAGAGATCGAATTCTAAAAGTTTGAATTCTGAATAAGAAAATATCGATACAGAAACAGTCCTGGGACTCTGAATAAATAAAAATAAGAGTCTCAGGATTTCTTTTTTATACTACATGGCAATTAATTTTATTTCGTATAATCGATAAAGTAGAATGGCAGATGAGATTATGTCCTGCCATTGATATGCAGGACATAATCTCATTTGCCTCACTACGTTCCGTTTAATATACGAAATCAAAATAATTCCCCCTTATTTAATTCGTACCTGTATTTTATAAAATATTTCTCGTTGTCCATTTTCCGGATTAGGATATTCGGTAACCACTTCGCACAGATAATCCCCCAGTATTTCATATCCATTGTTTTGCAGTTCTTCAAAAAGCTGAAGTGCATATGTCTTTTCATTTTCAAATTCACTGCAGCACATAGACATATATGTGCCGGCGGGAACGGTTTCGATTTCCAGAGGAAAATGGTCTTCATTTTCTACCAATACAAATATTTCATCGCTGAAGAAATCAGGTTCCTTCTCTGTAATGTGAGCATGTCGTATAATAGTTCCTACATTTGAAAAATATGAAATCGGAAAATTCTTTTTTGTTAAATAGTCCTTAAACATGCGCAGATGATATTCGTATTCGTAGTAGGAATAGGAGAAGTAGTTTGCCCCTGTGTGGTAGACGCAGATTTTTCGTTCCGGTATATATTCATAAAATATTTTTCCAATCTGCGGCAATGTCATATAGCGGTTGAAACTGTTAATGCTTCGTAAAATAGCAGCCTGATTGATTTTCATTTTTTCCATTTCTTTTTTTATGTAATCGTAGCGGCTTTGAAGAATGGCGGGCATGGTATTCAGATTCATGGCATTGAGACGTTCGTGTATTTCCTGATTGACCGAGATGGGCTTTAACAGATTCATTTTGTCATACAGGCGTAAAGTCTGCTCCGAGATGTGATTCAATTTTGCCATTTGACCGATGGATAGGTGTTGTAAGTCCATAAAATGCCTCCGTGAGATCGACTGAATAGTTTATATGTACCATAAAGTTTATTTCTGGGGTAGTGTAAAGTAGCCTATGAAAAAATGGAGCTGAAAAAAATGGCTCCATGGGAACCTTGAAAATTGCAGATATGTTAGTTTTCGGCAGCGTACGC
>SFQZ01000147.1 GCA_004562915.1 bacterium | reverse complement strand
TTTAATCATCACCGAGTAGGATTCCCAAAGTAAAACAGCCCCGAATTGACGGGGCTAATGTTTCACTTATTTTGGGACATTTTCAAAAATGCTTGACATGAAAAAGAATCCTGCCCTGAGGGCTTTTTATATTACAGGAAAGTCGGAGGACTTTCCTGTAATATAAGATATCCCCGGCAATTCCGGGGATATCTTATAACTATTTTAATTTCCCAGCATCATTCGGTCATTTGCGAATTCTTCTCCGCTGACCTGTTCAAATTTTTCGAGAAGCTGATGTACTTCCAGATTTTTCTTTTCTTCTCCCGATACATCATAAATAATACGCCCCTCATGCATCATGATCAGACGATTACCCATACGAATTGCGTCTTTCATATTATGAGTGATCATCAGAGCTGTCAGATTCTGCTCAGCAATAATTTTTTCCGTAAGCTCCAGTACCTTTGCAGCAGTTTTGGGATCCAGTGCAGCTGTATGTTCATCCAAAAGAAGCAGATCCGGTTTTCTCAGTGATGCCATAAGAAGTGTCAATGCCTGTCTCTGGCCTCCGGAAAGAAGACCAACTTTACTTGTCATTCGATCTTCCAGTCCCAATCCCAATTCTTTCAAAGACTCTCTGTATCTGGCTTTTTCTTCCTTTGTGATGGCCCATTTCAGTCCCCGCTTTAATCCTCTTCGGTAAGCAAGCGCCATATTCTCCTGAATTTCCATATTAGCAGCAGTTCCCATCATCGGATCCTGAAAAACACGTCCAAGAAATTTTGCGCGTTTATGTTCCGGCCACTGTGAAATATTCTCACCGTTCAGGATAATTTTTCCTTTATCAATCGGATATACGCCTGCAATCATATTCAGCATTGTAGATTTACCAGCACCATTGCCACCAATCACAGTAACAAAATCTCCATCTTTCAATTCCAGACTTACACCGTTCAGTGCTTTTTTCTCATTGATTGTACCTTTATTAAAGGTTTTTTCCACATTACTTATAATCAGCATTACCGGGTACCTCCTTCTGTATAGGCACGTTTTGTTTTCCATGATTCAAGGACTGCCGGAATTGCCAGGAATATTGCAACTACAATTGCAGACAGTAACTTCAGATCATTGGAATTCAGTCCCATCCACAGTACTACCTGGAGTACCAGATAATAAATAATAGCTCCCAGTGCTACTGACAGCAGTTTAAATCCAAAATTATGTGCGATTTTTCCGAACACTACTTCGCCGATAATAACAGCCGCCAGCCCGATTACGATAGCACCACGTCCTGCATTGACATCCGCAAATCCCTGATACTGAGCATAAAGACCGCTGGCCAGAGCAACGATACCGTTGGAAATCATCAATCCCAGTATTTTACAGAAATTAGTATTAATTCCCTGCGCACAGGCCATCTTTTCATTACATCCGGTTGATCGAACCGCACATCCCAGTTCCGTACCGAAGAACCAGTATAAAATTGCAATCACAATCAGGATAACAACCGCAACGATCACAATTGTATTCTTGTAAAATGGCACTCCTTTGATATATCTAAGAGAAACCAGCAGATCATACTTGTCAACACTGATCGCCTGATTTGCTTTATTATCCATAATTCTCAGATTAATCGAATACAATCCCAACTGTGTAAGAATACCAGCTAAAATAGCTGGAATTTTCATAGTGGTATGCAGAATTCCCGTAGCAAGACCTGCCAGCATACCTGCGATAAATGCACAGAGCAATGCTGCTCCCACAGAGTGTCCGTTCAGCATCATCATAATACAGACGGCCCCTCCCGTACACATGGTACCATCTACGGTAAGGTCAGCAAGATCAAGAATTTTGTATGTAATATAAACCCCGATCGCCATAATTCCCCAGATCAATCCCTGGGCGCATGCCCCCGGCAGCGCATTAAAAAGTTTTACAATCTCCACGATTCTTCCTCCTGTAAATATAGTACGAAAGGCGGCAAAAGGGAATTTTCCCTTTTGCCGCCTTATCCGGCAGACACTGTCTGCTTATTCTATTACTCTTTTGCGATAGCTTCGTAATCTTCCGGAATCTCAATATTCAGTTCTGCACATCTGTCTGCGTCATATTTCTTTGTAACATTTTCTGCAGATGCAACTTCCATTGTACTGATATCAGCACCATTTACAAGGATATCATATCCCATTTCACCAGCTTTGTATCCGATATCATAATAGCTGATAGAAAGTGTTGCAACACCACATCCGGAGCAGATTCCTTCTTCACCTGCGATGATCGGAACACCTGCCGGCAGACATACATTGTTAATAACTTCTGTGTTGGATGCTGCTGTGTTATCAGTCGGGATATAAATAACATCACTGTCTGCTGCTGCATTGGTTGTCACAGATGCGATATCATTGGAATCTGTAAATGTGTAATCTGTACAGGTATATCCCAGCTCTTCCAGGGAAGCACGGATCGTAGTTGCCTGATATACAGAATTTGCTTCAGCTGAGCAGTACAGGATACCAACATTCTTTGCATCCGGGAACAACTCATTCAACATAGCTGCCTGCTCTGACAAAGGTGCCAGATCACTTGTTCCGGAAATATTTTTTCCTGTTACACCTGTCCAGTCATCAATTTCCAGTGCTGTAGCATAATCTGTTACAGATGTTCCGAGAATCGGAATATCAGCAGTACCTGCTGCTGCTGCCTGCAGTGCCGGTGTAGCATTTGCCAGGATCAGATCTACATCTGAAGATACGAACTGATTGATGATGGTAGCACATGTTGCAGAATCACCGGAAGCGTTCTGCTCGTCAAATTCCACATTGCCTTCACCAAGCTTTTCTACCAGAGCATCTTTAAATCCCTGTGTAGCTGCATCAAGTGCCTCGTGCTGAACCAGCTGGCAGATACCAATGCTGTATACTTTTCCATCCTCAGCAACATCGTCTGCTGACTCTTCTGTGTCTTCTTCTTCGGTTTCCTCTGTAGTTTCTTCTGCGGTAGTTTCTTCACTTGCAGATGTATCAGCCGTATCCTTTGCATCAGAAGAACCGCAAGCTGCCATGGATGCTGTCAGCATCATGGCTGTCAGGATTGCAATTATCTTTTTCATACTATCTCTCCTATCTCTATGGCATCGCTTTAACGCTTTAAATTGCCATGTAATGTACAAATTGTATCTCATAACTGCCAATTTGTCAAATCATAATTGTTACTTTTGACATCTTTTTACGAATCCATGGTAACAATCAATTCAACATTTTTTTCAATTCATCCATGAAGGTATTGACATCTTTAAATTCCCGGTAAACGGAAGCAAATCTTACATAAGCCACTGCTTCCAAATCTTTCAGTTTATCCATAACGATTTCCCCGATCACACAGCTGGGAATCTCTCTCTCTTCCCTATTAAATAATTCTGTCTCCACAGAATCAACAAGTTCATGAATCTGTTCCGCAGATACCGGTCGTTTATGACACGCCCGAAGGACTCCTGCTTCGATTTTAGAACGATCATACTGCTCTCTGTTCTGATCTTTTTTAATAACAATCAGAGGAATCGTCTCCACTTTCTCATACGTTGTAAATCGTTTTCCACACCCATCGCACATTCTGCGCCGCCGAATCGCTGTATTATCATCCACCGGTCTGGAATCCACAACTCTTGTATTATCCTGATTACAATATGGACATTTCATTGTATTTACCTAGCCTTTCTCTTATTTTAGATCACGTATTTTTCTTTTTTTACTATAATATAATCACAAATCTTACGTCAAGAAATTTATCTGCATTTCATATAATGTGACAAGAAGCAAAAGGTCAGATTGGATCGGAGGATTTTAGTGCGTGTTTTTGAATTGAAGCAAAAGGAGATTATTAATTCATGTACATGTAAAAGTATGGGGTGTCCTGTTGATGTGGAATTTGACTGCAAGACCGGACAGATTACACAGCTGATTGTACCCGGCCCGGGACGTTTCTGGGGCTTTTTTGGAAGAGACTGTGAATTTTGTATTCCCTGGGAATGCATCTGTCAGATTGGAGATGATATCATTCTTGTAAGTATCGAAGAAGACAAATGCCTAAAAAAGCTATAATAATGTGAGATAAAATCTCGTTGTTTATTGTATTTCACAATACTCTTATGATATAATAAACTTGACTACATTACAGAAAGCTTTAATGTATACAAATGAATGGAGGAGATACCATGCTGATTCAATTTTCATTAACAAATTATCGTAATTTTAAAAATACTGCTGTTCTTGATCTGTCTGAAGCAAAGATCACTGAATTTCCTGAGCATCTTTACCGCAGTTCTGACAATATGGGAATTCTTCCCCTGGCAGCTGTTTATGGACCAAACGGCTGCGGTAAAAGTAATTTACTGAAAGGACTTTGGGATCTCAGAAGTCTGATTCTTGATGCTCCTTCTGTAAAAGAATTTCATCCCTGTTTCTGTTTTGACCCTGACGGGCGGAAAAAACCTGTCGAATTTGATATTTTGTTCCGGATTGGCACCAGAGAATACGAATATCAGTTAAAAATACAAGAGCAGATCGTGACGGAAGAAAACCTGTTTGGACGAGATCTGACGGAAAACACATTTGATGTTCTGATTGACAGAGACAGTGATGGGGTCTTTTTGTGCGAAACCTGGGGACAGACAGATGTCTCCCGTCTGGAAGATTCCGTTCCTCTCCTCTATTTTCTGGGAATCAGTAAGACAGACCGTGAGATTACATCCATCATCCGCTTTTTTAAAAATATAACTTTCTTTTCCGGTCACCAGATAAAACAGGATCTTCTCGTCTCTGTGATAAAATCCCACACTCTGAAGGCCGGATTGCTGTCTCATCTTCCGGCTCTTAATCTGGATATCACTAATATTTATCTTGCCGATGAAAGTATCCTTCTGACTCATTCACAGCAGAATCATCAAGCAGATCTTACCTGGGAAGAGGAATCTGTCGGAACCCGCCAGCTCCTGTGTCTTCTTGCCTGCATCATTCAGGCTATGGAAAATCATACATTAATCCTTGCAGACGATCCGGAAATCCATCTGCATCCAAAAGCTGTAGGATATCTTTACCGACTGCTTTCCACACCAAAAACAGATACTGAGGGAGCTCAGCTTATTGCAGCCACCCACGAAAACTCCAATATGAATAACAATATCTTTCGCCGTGATGAACTGTGGCTGGTTTCCAAAGACCAGGAAGGCGCCTCTTCTCTCTACACTCTGGCTCTGTTTTTAAAGGAAAATGGGGAAAAAGTACGTAAAGATGAAACATATTTTAAGCAATATCTGGAAGGACGCTACGGAGCTTCTCCGACGATTATCCTGTAAATTATAAAT
>SFQZ01000146.1 GCA_004562915.1 bacterium | reverse complement strand
TTTCGGTTTGGAAAAGGATGAAAAAACCAGACTGAAAACCTCAAAACCCTTGATTCTACGGGGCTTTTCCGGTTTGTCGTAATTATACCGTAAGGGCATTACTCGGCATCAATCATGCATGCAATTGGAATTCCTGATCAATACATTATGGCTCGAGGCGGATGGAAAACTGACAAAGTATTAAAAGCGGTATATAGAAACGTTATTGCAGACGAAGAAAAGAAATTTACCGAAAAAATTAATTCTCATTTTGATTCTATGCAACACGAAATACAACACGAATCAAAAAAAGTGCCGTAAATACGGCACTTTTCATATGGACCTGGCGGGAATCGAACCCGCGTCCGAAAGCCTGTCCATTCAGGCATCTCCCATCACAGTCATTCTTTTAACATTCCCTCAGACAACCGCCGGATGACAGGCTGCTGTCCTCAGTAGCTTCATGATATCTTTCTTTCTCTCAAAGCTTTGAGAAAAAAGTGCCCCGCTTGATTTGATGCCGAAGTCTGAACTGCGGGAGGTTCAGGCAACGACAGCCACCATTAGGCAGCGAACGCTAAATTTTCGTCTGCGTTTAAATTTAATTTCCAGGTTTTTGACGCGGTCCCAGAGCCGCGGATGGCTTCCCAAACTTCGAAACCCCCGTCGAAACCAGTACAAGCCCGAAGATTTGTATGGTTTTCAGAAAAGTTCTGAATGCAGTTTATTATCAGCTTATTCAGTATACTCTAAATGCCGATGCTTGTCAAGTTGTATTACCGTTTTGCATTTGCACATTATTTTAATATATTTACAGCAAATCCCTTGTATCTACAAATTTCTCACCTTAAAATCTCTTTCTGCCTCTCTACGCTGATCTTTCTTTGCAATATCCTGTCTTTTATCGTACAGTTTCTTACCTTTTGCCAGTCCAATCTCCACTTTCACCAGACTGTTATTAAAGTATACTTTCAATGGTACCAGAGTATACCCCTTTTCTGCAATCTTTGCTCTTAATTTTCGGATCTCTGCCTTGTGAAGCAGCAATTTTTTCACTCTCAGCGGATCTTTATTGAAAATATTACCTTTTTCATAAGGACTGATATGCATTCCAAAAATATACACTTCTTCATTCTCAATTCGTATAAAGGATTCCTTTATACTGCACTTACCCATACGAAGGGATTTAACTTCTGTCCCATGAAGCGCAATCCCTGCTTCGTAAGTCTCTTCAATAAAATAATCATGATATGCTTTTTTATTGTTGGCGATCAGGCGGCTGCCTTTTTCCTTAGCCATACTTACCCCTCCAGTTTTTTAACAAGTATAAAATCAACACTTTTTGTATTTATGTCTACTTCCGAAACCATTATCCGGACTGCATCTCCCAGATGATATTCTCTTTTTGATGATTCCCCCACAAGACAGTAATTCTCTTCATCAAATTCATAATAGTCATCTGTCAATGTACTTACATGCACCAATCCCTCCACCGTATTCGGAAGTTCCACGTAAATACCCCATCCTGTCACACCGGAAATAATACCATCAAACTGCTGAAATAAACGTGACTCCATGAATTCCGCTTTTTTCAGTTTTATCGTTTCACGTTCAACTTCTTCCGCTCTTCTTTCCAGTGCGCTTGTCTTCAGTGCAACATCTTCCAGAATCTGCGCATAATACAGCTTTTTCTCATCTTTCATCCTGCCGCGGATCGTATCTTTTATAATACGATGAATCTGTAAATCAGGATAACGACGAATTGGTGAAGTGAAATGACAATAGTGCTTTGCTGCCAGCCCAAAATGTCCGCTGCAGCCTGTAGTATATCGAGCCTGCTTCATGGAACGAAGAAGCAGCCGACTGATCAGTGGTTCGCTTGGTTCACCCTCGATGGAACTTAATATCTCCTGAATCTCCAGCGGTGTGATTTCCTCATGGGACTTATGGACCGGAATATTCTGACTACGAATGAATGTCAATACTTTTTCCATCTTGTCAGGATCAGGATTCTCATGGGTACGATAGAGAAATGGAATTTCCCGATTGCAATATTCTTTTGCCACTGTTTCATTGGCAATCAGCATAAAATCCTCGATAATCCTTGTGGCCACATTCTGCTCATACGCTTTTATCTCAACAGGATGTCCCATTTCATCCAGATATACCTTACTTTCCGGGAAATCGAAATCAATAGATCCTCTGTTTGCTCTGTTTTTACGAAGTATCGCTGACAGATCTCTCATATGATGGAAAAGAGGCACCAGTTCCTGATATTCATTACGCAATTCTTTATCCCCTTCCAGAATACCTTTTACTGCTGTATAAGTCATTCTCCTGTCTACACAGATCACTGTCTCCGCGATCTGATGGCTGATCATTTTTCCAGTTGAATCGATATCCATCAGGCAACTTAACGCCAGACGATCTACACCCTGGTTCAGGGAACAAATTCCATTTGACAGCCGCTTCGGAAGCATGGGAATCACTCTGTCCACCAGATAGACACTGGTCCCTCTTTTAAGTGCTTCCCGGTCAAGAGCACTGCCGCCCTGAACATAATTACTTACATCGGCTATATGAACTCCCAGATGATAAATATTCCCTTCCCGTGTCAGAGATATACCATCATCCAAATCTTTTGCGTCCTCGCCATCTATAGTCACAACTGTCCAGTCCCTCAGATCCATCCTTCCCTGGAAATCGCCTTCCAGAACATGATCCGGCACCCGCTCCGCCTGATTAGCCGCCTTCTGGGGAAATTCCATAGGAAGCTCATAGCTGCGGGCAATGGACAGTACATCAATCCCAGGCTGTCCTTTTGCTCCCAGAATCTCCTGTACCCGGCCTTCCGGATTCTTATCTTTACCACCATAGCTGGTAAGCTTTATAACCACCTTGTCTCCGTCTTCTGCACCCAGCGTATGCTCTTTAGGAATAAAAATATCTCTCTGTATCTTACTATTATCAGGAATCACAAAACCATAATTTCGGCTTTCCTCAAAAGTACCTACTACTTCTGTAATACCATGACCAATGATCTGTACGACTTTTCCTTCTCTACGATTCCCGCTGTGCTCAGGTTTTACCTGGATCTGCACGCGGTCCTGGTGAAAAGCATACATCGTATCTTCCTCATGAATATACAGATCCTCTGTCTGACCATCGATCTCAACAAAACCAAATCCTCTGGAATTTGCAATAAAAGTACCTTCCAGCAGTTCTTCCGTTTTCTTTTCTTCTTTCTGTCTTACTTTTTCGTATTTACCACGGTGATTCCATATTTTGCCTTCTGCTTCCAGCTCATCCAATACCTGAAAAAGCTCACTTCTCTTTCCTTTAGGAATCTGTAGAAGCATGGCAATATCTTTTGCTCTCATAGGAGCATATTCTTTACTGGAAATAAAATCCAATATCAGTTTTTTTCTGTTCTTAAGTTTCTTTTTGTCCACTGTTCTCCTGTCCCACATAAAAACTATAGATTGAAAAACACTCTTGCATAATATGCAAGAGTGCCTTAGTCATTGGTTACAAAATAATCATCCGTCTATTAAAAATTCATATTTAACACAACAGCCAGAACCATGAATAAAACTGCCAAAATCTTTGTAAACAGTACTAATTTTCCTTCCATGGAACGACCCTTGTTACGTCCCCAGTACGTATCCGCCATACCGGAAATTGCTCCAAGACCTTTCTGTTTTCCTTCCTGCATCAATACTACTACTGTCAAAGCTATACAATCGATTACAAAAATAACCGTCAATACAATCCGCAAAATATCCATAATCACACCTCCTATGGTCAACCTTAATCATCTTACCATAGGAATTGGAATTTTTCAACATTTTTCTTCTCTTTCACCGTATTTTATTTCAAATGGGTTCTCATATTCGGCAACCTGCCCTAAATATTCCTCGATTCGTAAAAGTTGATTATACTTTGCCGTTCTCTCCGTTCTGCAGGGTGCTCCTGTTTTAATTTGACCTGCATTACATGCTACCGCCAGATCAGCAATAAATGGATCCTCTGTCTCTCCGGATCGATGAGAAATCACCGCACTATAACCGTGATGCTGCGCTTCACAAACAGCATCCAAAGCTTCTGTCAGCGTCCCGATCTGATTTACTTTTATCAAAATACTATTTGCTGCCCTCAGACGGATCCCACAGTTCAGACGTTTGGGATTTGTTACAAACAGATCATCTCCAACCAGCTGTATTTTATCTCCCAGCCTGCGGGTAAGTTCTTTCCATCCCTCCCAGTCTTCTTCTTCCAATCCATCCTCGATGGAAACGATGGGAAATTCTTCAATCAGTTTTTCATAATAAGAAATCATTTCTTCTGATGATCGATATATCTTAGCTCCGGACATTTTAGTTTCACCCGGAAAATAATATTTTTTGCTCTTTTCATCATATAATTCGCTGGCAGCCGCATCAATGGCAAAGGAAATCTCTTCTCCCGGCTTATAACCGGCGTCCTGAATGGCTTCCATCATCAGTTCCAATACTTCCTCCGAGCTTTTCAGATCCGGAGCAAAACCACCTTCATCACCCACTGCAGTAGACAAATTTCTGTGTTTTAATATGATTTTCAGCCTCTGATATACTTCCGCACACATGCGAAGACCCTCATGAAAACAACATGCACCTATAGGCATAATCATAAATTCCTGAAGATCCACCGTATTATCCGCATGGCGTCCTCCGTTAAGAATGTTCATCATAGGTACAGGCATGCGTTTTACATGAACCCCTCCCAGGTACTGGTAAAGAGGCAGACGAAGCGCTTTTGCCGCTGCTCTTGCTGCAGCAAGAGATACACCCAGTGTGGCATTAGCTCCCAGACTACTTTTGTTGTCAGTACCATCTTCTTCCTGTAAAATTCTGTCAATGTATACCTGATTCAGAACATTCTCACCCACTATCCTGTCTGCCAGCCTGGTATTTACATTTTTAACCGCCTGCCATACTCCCAGACCGCCAAATCTCTCCTGTCCGTCTCTTAATTCTACCGCCTCATATTTCCCGGTAGAAGCACCGGAAGGCACAATCGCCTTTCCTGTATATCCGTCAATTCCCATAATTCCCTCACCAACAGTCACTTCCACCTCAACGGTAGGGTTTCCTCTGGAATCCAAAACTTCTCGTGCGTATACTCGTCGAATCGGTAAATAACGATACATGATAACCCTCCTGTATTAAACTTCCATACGTAGTATCTCCATATATCGAAATCGTATACCTTTCGCTTCCTGCCAAAAAGTATTCTTTTTGATTCGTGAGCAATATAAGTAAAGAAACCGACGAGTTAGTGTCTATCCTACCAATGTCAGGTCGCTTCCCTTCAGCTAACTGTTAACTGCGAC
>SFQZ01000145.1 GCA_004562915.1 bacterium | reverse complement strand
CCTCTGCTCCAATAAAAGGATCAGAAAATAGAGCACAAGAAAAATGCAGATCATAATCGAAATGTAATAATTGGACAAAATGGCTGTCGCCAGTGTCACATAATACAATGCAGCCTTTTTCTCTTTTACAAGCTGTTCCACACCGAGGATAATGAGCGGCGCAAGCACCAGACAATCTGTCCACATCACATTCCAGGCATAAGCTGCCATAAACGCAGACAGTGCATACGCCGTTCCAAATACCGCGATTGCCGGGTGATTTGTGTGAAAGTGCTTTTTCAGATAATATGCAAATGTCAGTCCACAGAGCGAGATACGAAGAATCATAAGGATTGACATGAATTCGATCACGTATCCCTTCGGGCACAGCAAAATAAACCAGTTCAAAGGGCTTGCCAGATAATAGGCAAACAGTGACACAAAATCCGCACCAAGCCCGATCGTCCACGAGTACATGAGGCTTTCGCCGCTTCTTAATTTATCCACAAACTCTGTAAAAAAAGGACAATATTGATGATACATATCCACCTGTAACAGACAACGCTCCCCAAATGGATACACTTCATGATCGATACAAATGATCACCGAGATCAGAAGTGGTATCAGAAAGGCGGCAAGCAGTGGCAACCGTTTACACCACTTTTTCGATTTTGTCTCATTGATTTGTGTCTGATTCATTCTTACAAACTCCTGTTTTCTTTCCTTCATTTCTTTCCTGATGAGCGATCTGTCTGCACACTCACTCTTTTTTCCAGTCAAATAGCTGATAATACTGCAGACTCTGGTAATCTTTCAATTCCTGTTTTAAGCTGGATGAATTTGTATCCAGACCATCTTTCGTGAGCACACGCATTGCAGAGATAACCGGATAATTCTGTTGTAATTCCAACAGATAAGAACCATATGCATTCTCAGAAATTCCTGCATAGCGCAGTACGTCCGCCGCAAGATAATTTGCACTTGTATCTTTTCCGCTCTCTGCATCAATGTCATAATTCGCCCAGATCACATATGGCACTTCATACCGCAGTTTCAACTGATCCTCTGTCAGTGTCTTTGTCGTCATACCGTTCAGATTCAAAATCGGCGCTGCCACCGTGTCATTTGGCTGATGATCCCCAAAGAATACTACAATTGTCTTTTCGTCTGCCTCCTCAAAATAGGAAATCAGTTTTTCCAGTGCCTGATCCGAAAGTCTGACAAGCGATAAATACTGGCTCAAAGGTGTACTTTCCACACCCTCCACTGTGATATCCGGGGTAAAATTATCATAAGTATCCGAGTATCCACCGTGATTTTGCATCGTCACATTGAAAACGAATAAAGGTGTTCCCTCTTCTTTTTTCTCATATAATTCAATGATCTTATCCACACAACTATTATCGCTGACGTACTTGCGCACATAACCTGCTCCCCAGTACTGGTCTTTAAAAATACTCTCTGAAAAGCCAAGCAATGGATATACCTTATCCCTGTCCCAGCCATCCGCATAATAAGGATGGGTTGCCACCGTCTCATAGCCCAAAGATGCCAGATACGCCGGGAGCGCCGGAAGTTCTTTCGTGATGTACTGCTGATACGGAATACTTCCCTGTGGCAGAAACGCCATACTGTTTCCCGTCAGGAACTCAAACTCTGTATTTGCGGTATTTCCTCCGCACACAGACACATTCAGATAACCTGTCACCGTATTTTCTGCTCCGTTCTGTAAACTGTGCAGATATGGCATATAATCTTCATTTGTTGTAAAATCTCCCAACACTTTCAGGTCAGAAAAAGACTCATTCATCACGACGATGATATTTGGCAGTTCCTCTTTCTTATCACTGCTGTCTGCGTCATCTTCCTGCTCTGTATAGCTTTCCAGCACTGCCTGCTCTTTTGCAGCGTCATAACCTGACGGTTTTTCTATGGTCACATAGGCAAGATCCATTGCAAAAGTCACTGCCATTCCATTTACCTGCGTCATAAATGCCGGGGTAAATAAAAATGGATACAATCTGTGTCCGGTCTGAAAATCTTCATCCTGCAGCAGATTGACAAACAAGACCAGCACGATACAGCATACGCCCGCCGGGATCAGACGCTTCCATAATTGAAACTTCGGTATTCCGGTTTTTACAAACTGCAGTAAAACGATCATTCCAAGAAACACAAGCGTCACCACGACCATTCTCGTGTCCGGTTTAAAATCATAATTGGACGCCACACTTGCCGCCGTCTTCCAGGAAAAAATATCCCATGGCACGATCGGATTGGTTCGGAAACGGACCACATAGGCATTTGCGATTCCATAAATCATCGCAATCACCAGTTCGATCCGAAGCCCGCTTTGTATCTTTCCGGTCACACTGACAAAGATCCACGCCAAAAGCTCAAAGAGCAAAATATTAAAAAACTGCGCCCACGGTCTTACCTCTTCGAATGGATTGTGTGTGTAGGCTTCCATGAGATAAAACGTGATCACCGGGAATACAATCAGTGTAACGATTGCTGCAATGAGCTGTATCTGTTTTTTACATTTCATCTGTTTCATTTTATTACTTCCAACTTTTCTGATTCATCTTCTGCCACGGAATCCTGCACAAAAAAATGTGCCAAAATGTTTTTCCGTGACCACAACACGGTACATTTTAGCACATCTCTTTTTCAATTGAAATCCGTTCGCAGATTTTTCACATTTTTATAAGAATTCAGTGACAGATTTTTCCCTTTTACATCATTCCATCCGAATTGAAGTTTCCGGAAGAACCTCTGCTTAAATTCAGATAAAAATGAGCCGTTGCCATATGGGTATATGGATTTAAGAATAGATCTCCGATTCCAAATGTACATGCACTTAAAATCATCCAGCCGATAAAACTGAAATCCAGACAAAACAGCGACCATTTATTGCCATCCATCATCTGTTTGGATGCCTCAATCGCCTCCATGATTCCCATTTCCGGATGTTCTGCCATGATGTAAGGCGCCATCGCATAACGATAGGAAGCGATAATTCCCGGTATGATAAATAACAACGTCCATAAGAAAATAAAAATAGAAGTTACAATACGAAGCCCGAGTGCCTTTCCGAAATACTGGAAATAAGCAAACTCATCCTTAATGTCCGCATTCTCGCCCAATGCACGTTTGGAAAAATAAGCACACATACCAAGTTCCACTACACCACCGATCACAAACTGTGCCAGTGCATAAATGCTTAAAATGCTCATCATGGCAGCCAGGATTCCGAGCATTTCTGCCGGAAGCTGATTCAGGCTCATATTTATCCCAAAAATCTGTACGCTCATTCCCTCCCCATATTGATAATTTGCGGTAACAGGTATAACGGACTGGATTCCTCCAAGCAATGCTCCTACAAAACAAACAAGAACTGCCATTCCCCAGTTTCCACTCAAAGATGCTCTTGCGCGCTCACGGTAATCTGCTGCTCTCAACATAATCTCTCTCCTTTTTCTCCTAAAAATCAGTTCATTATCCATAATAAGTCTTTTTCTCCAAAAATAAAAGCCCTATTGCTTTATTTATAAAAATATTATATTGTGTTTTCATCACTTAAACATGCTTCGCTGCTTATACCTCATGGGCATGCGAACGGAAACAGAGAAAGGTAAGGTATTGTTATGGATGAATTTTTTGATCAGCTTTTTCCTACTGAATTTTTGATAGAATATTTAGAAAACGGTCCCGAAGAAAACATGGATCGTTTTCAGACTTATGTTGTGTATCGTTTCCTCACTTTTGCGGCAAAGGAAAATCCGGCTGTTATAACAGAATTAAGGGATACGTTAGAGTGTCCGCTCTCTATGGACAATCTCTCTGATATCTACCGTTTTCTGGATCAGGATTTTTATTTTTCTCCTTCTTTTTCCGAGAATTCTTTTGATCCGGTTCTTTTATGCTACGCCATCGCCATCATTGACGACAAATCCGGTTTTGGTCTTGCGATCTTAAACCGCATTTTCAAAGAGGCATGCCCTGAGATTTCTTCCGTGGATTTTTCAAATGTGGATGTGGATCTGGAACTTTTATTGCAGACAGAAGTACAGTTTTATGCTGCCCTTGCCATCTGTTCTATCCACTATAGTACACTGATCGCATTGCTTCCAAAATTTGCGGCCGCCTATATGGAAGATCTGCATTTTACGTGCGAAGATTTTGTTCTCTACGATTTTATGGATGAATATTTTGAAACAAAGAACTGTTCTGCCAACCCTGCTTTTCAGGAAATGACCGATACTCTGGTGCTGGCAACCCTGCAATCTTTTGATACGGATCTTGAAAACTTTACGTTAGATGGTTTATTCCAGTTAAAACACCCTGCCGGACGTTTTGCAGCCATTTACCGCAGCGGCGCGATCGATATGAAAGATCTCCCGGTTCCGGCTGACGCTGCTGTTCTGATGAAGCATATCCTCTCCTATGCAGCCGCTTATGAGCTTCGCAACAACCTCTACGATTACCATCTCGATGAGGACAAGACGATCACGCTCACCAACTGGAAAGAAAACCTGAAATGGCATTATGTACAATACACCAATGTATACAATCTCGCCCTTTCCTCTTTTGTAGCTGCGTGCTACTCCAGAAAGCTGCTCCAAAAACAGTTTGAGGAAAACCTGCGTGAGCTGAATTATTAATTGAAAGTCCCCGGTTTCCTGAATCACTCTGGAAACCAGGGACTTTTCATTAATAATTGCTTACGACAAGACGCTTTTTGAAGTGGATATCCATCTGGTCGATGACGGTTCTTGCCTGACTGTAACGATTACGATTGGTGTTGATCACACAGATCTGACTTGCACCATGAAATTTCCTGCGAAGAAAAAAAGGAATATTGATCCAGCTCTTGGTAAACGGAATATGATTCTCCATCAGAACATGGATTGTCTGCTCACTGGTCTTCTCATTCGTTGTTCTGCATAATTCGATATCTTTGTCAATGTCTCTGCCATTTCCTAATGTCACACTTCTACCCATAACATAAAACTCCTTCTTCACTTAATCCTGATCTGTACCTGTTTTCCAAGACTTCCTGCCACCTTGATCAGGAAATCAAGGCTTGGATTATATTTGCCGCTCTCAAATCTGGAAATATTAGACTTTTTCGTTCCCACACGCTCCGCCAACACTTCCTGTGTCATATCCTGCGCTTTTCTTGCATCCTTCAACTGCTGGACCACTTCATACCGAGGGGTAAGCTGTTGACCTGCAAGATGTTTCTTTTCTCCCTGAGCCAAACTGACGCCCTCCTGCATTCGCTCTTTCTTATTTGTAGTAAACGATTCTGTGCTCATTCGTTCATTGTTTTTATAGCTGCAATTCTTTTTTCACATGTTAATAAGTTATCATATATGATAAC
>SFQZ01000144.1 GCA_004562915.1 bacterium | reverse complement strand
GTGACGAATATCGAGCCGATGGCAAACGGAAAGAATCGTATCGTTGTGACGGAGCTTCCGTACATGGTAAATAAAGCGCGACTGATCGAGAAAATTGCAGAGCTTGTAAAAGATAAAAAGATTGACGGAATCACAGACCTCAGCGATCAGTCAAACAGAGAAGGTATGCGTGTATGCATTGAACTGCGCCGTGATGTGAATCCGAACGTTATTTTAAATCAACTATATAAACATACACAGCTTCAGGATACGTTCGGCGTTATTATGCTTGCACTGGTAAATAATGAGCCGAAGGTTATGAATATTCTTGAGATGCTGAACCATTATCTGGAGCATCAGGAGGATGTCGTAACAAGAAGAACGAAATATGATCTGAATAAAGCCGAAGAACGTGCCCACATTTTAGAGGGCTTATTGATCGCGCTCGATAATATTGACCGGGTAATCGCAATCATCCGTGGTTCCAAGACGGTGCAGATTGCGAAAGAATCTCTCATGAAGGAATTCAATCTCAGTGACGCGCAGGCACAGGCAATCGTAGATATGCGTCTGAGGGCTCTTACCGGACTGGAAAGAGAGAAGCTGGAAGCAGAATATGAGGAGCTCATGAAGAAGATTGCCGAGTATAAGGCAATTCTCGCAGACAGAAAACTTCTCCTTGGTGTTATCCGAAAAGAAATCCTTGTCATTTCTGAGAAATACGGAGATGAGAGAAGAACGTCCATCGGATTTGATGAGTACGACATTTCCATGGAAGATCTGATTCCGAAGGAAGATGTAGTCATCACCATGACAAAACTTGGCTATATCAAGCGCATGAGCAATGATACTTTCAAGAGCCAGAACCGCGGTGGCAAGGGAATCAAAGGCATGCAGACACTGGAAGAAGATTACGTGGAAGAACTGTTCATGACGAATACACACCAGTATATCATGTTCTTCACCAGCACCGGACGGGTGTACCGCATGAAAGGATATGAGATTCCGGAAGCCGGAAGAACATCCAGAGGAACAGCAATCATCAATCTTCTGCAGCTTCAGCCGGATGAGAAGATCACCGCAATGATTCCGATTAAGGATTACAGAGATGGAGATTATCTGTTCATGGCAACCAAGAAAGGTCTTGTAAAGAAGACTCCGATTTGCGAATATGCAAATGTGAGAAAGACAGGACTTGCTGCAATCACGCTCAGAGAAGATGATGAACTGATTGAAGTAAAAACAACAGATAACGAATGCGATATTATTCTGGTAACAAAATACGGACAGTGCATCCGTTTCCACGAGAAAGATGTCCGCGCAACAGGAAGAACTTCCATGGGTGTTCGCGGTATGAACTTAAGTGACCGCGATGAAGTGGTGGCAATGCAGCTTGATACACAGGGAGAAGACCTTCTGATCGTGTCCGAAAAAGGTATGGGAAAACGTACCATGATGGAAGAATTCACCTCTCAGAACCGTGGCGGTAAGGGTGTGAAATGTTATAAGATTACTGAAAAGACCGGTAATGTAGTAGGAGCAAAGGCGATAAATCGCAATGATGAAATTATGATCATCAATACCGATGGAATCGTGATCCGCATGGAATGTAAGGGAATCTCCGTTCTCGGAAGAATTACTTCTGGTGTAAAATTGATCAACCTTAAGGAGAAAGAAGAAGTTGCCAGTATTGCCAAAGTGCGTCATGCATCCAAAGAGCTGGAGGGTGATATTTCTGAAAATGAAGAAGAACCGGTAGGAACTTTGGAAGAGATTGAGACAGTATCAGAGGGTATGGAAGGCGATAGCGAAATGACAGAAGGACAGCCGGATGAGGAATAAAGTACTTCTGGTCGAGGATGATTGCCTCATCATAGAAAATCTGACAGAATTTCTGACAGGAGAAGGTTTTGAAATCTGTTCGGTCGACGGACAGCAAAAGGCAATGAACCTTCTCGAAGAACAAAAATTTGACTTAATTTTGCTGGATATCACACTGGCACAGGGAAATGGATACAGCGTCTGCACGGCGGTGAAGGCGCTGTACCGGATTCCGATTATATTTCTAACTGCACTGGACGATGAATTCTCAGTAGTGACAGGTCTGGATATGGGAGCCGACGATTACATCAGCAAACCATTCCGGCCGCGCGAACTGGTATCCAGAATGCGAATGGTAATACGCAGATTTTACGGAGAAAAAGAAAAAATCCAGATTCAGACAGGCAGACTGGAGATTGATGCATCAAGAGGAATCGTAAAAAAAGACGGCCGGGAAATCTTTCTGACCTCTTTGGAGTACAGACTTCTTCTGATGTTTTTACAGAAAAAAGGCAAAGTGCTTTCCAGAGATTATATTCTGGAAGAACTTTGGGATATCGCCGGTGAATATGTAAATGATAATACACTTACTGTTTACATTAAGAGGCTCAGGGAGAAGATTGAAGATTCACCTCAAAACCCTCAGATCATCAAAACAGTAAGAGGACTTGGCTATAAAATGGAGGAGTAATGGGTATTTTTCGAAACAGAGAAATTAAATTACAGTTATTGTCTGGAGGAGGAGCAACTGCATTTATCAGTGCGCTCCTTTTTTTCGAATCTGTATTTGGAAAAAATAAATGGTCACCGGAAACAGTGTTTCTGCTGAAAGGCGGAGCCGCAGGAGCACTTCTATGCGGAATCATTTTGCTTTTGATCTGGATAATATTTGCAGGAAAAAGATATCATGAAATCAGGGTACTTACCATGGAAATGGATGCAATCCTTCACGGAAAGGCAGACCTGAACTTAAGCAGAATGCGGGAAGGAGACCTGGAAATCCTGCGGGATGAAATTCAGAAAATGATCATAAGACTGAGGGAACAAAATGAATGTATCCAGAAAGAAAAACGGAACCTTGCCAATTCCCTGACCGACATTTCCCATCAGATCCGCACCCCGCTTACATCATTGAACCTGATGCTGGAAAAAATCAAATCACCGGAGACACCGGAAGAACAGAAACGAAAACTGTGCCGCGACATGGAACAGATGCTCGGAAGAATAGAATGGCTGATCACATCCCTCCTAAAAATGGCAAAACTGGATGCCGGAACCATCACATTTAAGAAAAATGAAATTTCCGTTCAAAACCTTATCCAGGAATCCATGCAGCCATTTGAAATCGCGATGGAACTGAGAAACCAGAAATTCACGACGCATGGCGAAAAAAATATTTCTATCAATTGCGATAAAAAATGGATGGAAGAAGCCATCGGAAACGTGATCAAAAATGCGATGGAACACACACCGGAAGACGGAACCATCTGCACTTCCTGGAGAGAAAATCCAATCTATACAGAAATCAGTATCACAGATTCAGGAGAAGGAATCGAAGAAAAAGATATGCCACATCTGTTTGAACGGTTCTACAGAGGAAGAAAGACAGAAACTTTGAATTTTGGTGTGGGACTGGCATTTGCAAGACTGGTTATCACATCCCACGAAGGAGTGATATTCGCCGAAAATGTAAAAGATGGCGGAGCGAGATTTGTGATTCGGTTTTATAAAATGGTGGTGTAGGAGACAGGGGACGATCCTTTTATCACGGCCAGCGCCCTTTGGCTTGTGGGTGGCTATGTACCCGTCCCACAGTCACTAAAAGAAGGTGAGAAATATGGAGAAAATTTTGATTGTAGAAGATGATGAAATGGTTCGATGCGGAATAGAGGATGTTTTGAAAATGAGAGATTGGAAAACAGAAACAGCATCAACATTTGCAGAAGGAATGGAAAAAATCAAAGCAAATAAGTATATGCTCTACATATTGGATATGAAACTTCCGGATGGAAATGGAATCTCCCTTTGTCGAGAAATCAGAAAAAGGACTAGAAATCCAGTTTTATTTTTATCAGCATATGACAGCGAGGGATATATTGTTGAAGGCTTTGAAGCCGGCGGTGATGATTATGTCATAAAACCATTTCGGACATTTGAACTTCTTGCAAGAGTCAAATCTCTTTTAAAACGATCTGAACAAAATCAAGAAGAAAAGAGAAAAACAGGAATCAAAAGCGGAGAATTTGTTTTAAATTTTGACCGACAGTCTCTCGTAAAAAATCAAATTCCGATAGAACTAACTTTGACAGAATATCGAATTTTATATTGCTTAATCGTAAATTCACCGCAAATAATTTCAAGAGCAAAGCTTCTGGAAATTATTTGGGATTCCAATGAGAATTTTGTAGATGATAATGCATTATCGGTTTATATTAATCGAATCAGAAGCAAGATTTCCGGAGATAGTAAGGAAATCTTGATTGAGACAAAAAGAGGAATCGGATATCGGTGGACAATACAAACGGAGGAAATATATGAGACCATTTCAGAAAAATAGAATCAGAAATATTTGTGTAAAATGGCTGGCAGTCTTTGCTTTTATGTTGACTGCCTTTTTTATATATCAACAGATTCTTTGAAATGCATATGAAAAACAAGTTGTTTCCTGGATTGGTGAACTGAAGGAGACAGATATGGAGCATGCGGTGTTTAGGTCATTTGATGAAGAAAAATATGAGTTAGGAAGCATTCAAATGAAAAATGCCGGATATGAAGAAAGTGGAAAATTATATTTAAAAGAAAATATTAAAACATACGGTCGACTTTTTTACTGTATTACTGCTTTTTTTATTTGTTTTGCTGGATTAATTCTGGAAATATGCAGAAATGAAAGAACAGAAAAAGAAATTGTTCAATATATGGAACAGGAAAAAAAGCGGATATATGAGCAGGTTCAAAAAGAAAAAACAATTGTCCAGAATGAAAGAAAAAAGATGGGAACTTATATGGAAAATATATCCCATCAGTTAAAAACACCAATGGCAGGAATGTTGCTTACTCTTGAAAATCTGACAGAACTAGAAGAAAACCAAAAGAAAAAAGAAAAACTGGAGAGCTGTGTAAATCAACTTTGTTGGATGAAAGATATGACAATCGTTTTACTGAGACTTGCACAAATCGATGCGGGAAAAATCTGGATGAAAAGAAAACGAGAAAATTTAACTGTATTGATTGAAAAATGTATTGACAGAATAAAAATTCTTGCAGAAGAAAAATATATTTGCATTCATTATGAATCCGAAGAAGAATGTATTTTATCTTGTGATGCATTCTGGATTCAGGAAGCAATAGAAAATGTATTGAAAAATGCAATAGAATTTACTTCACAGTGTGGAATAGTTAATGTTTTACTTCTTGACAGTGGGGATAATTATGTAATTCAGATATTTAATAGTGGAAAAAGTCTGGAAGGAAACGAAAGAGAGCATATATTTGACCGGTTTTATCAGATAGAAGAGGGAAAAAACAAAGGCTTTGGCATTGGGTTAAATTTATCAAGAGAAATCATAAGTCTTCATCAGGGTA
>SFQZ01000143.1 GCA_004562915.1 bacterium | reverse complement strand
GCTTTTTGCCCCGGAGATTATCTTTATCGTTCCGGAAGCTTGAAATGGGATGTGGAATCCGGGATGTGGGGGATATTCCGTGTTATGAAAAAAGGAATTCAATATAAATGTAAAAAAACCTGTCGAAAAGTGATTGAGCGCATAAATAATAGATTGTAAAAATGTAAAAAAGCTGCCAAAATGACAGCTTTTTTATATTGATTTAACAAAAGCCTGCTTTTTGATTTAACAGAGCTTATTTATACTAGTCACTGTCATGAGGAACAAAGTTTCCAATTCAAGGAGGAATAAAGATTATGAAAAAAAGATGGTTAACATTAGGAACTGCACTTATGGTATCTGCAATGATGATGACTGGATGTGGATCGACAGATAATGCTGCTGATGCAACGACAGATACAACACAGGAAACCACAGAAGAAGCAACAGAAGAAGCAACAGAAGAAGATGTAACAGAAGAAACAGATGCTACAGAAGAGGCAGATGCAGATTTCTCAGGAATGATCAGCCCGATTTCCAGAGAAGATGGTTCCGGTACCAGAGGAGCTTTCATTGAACTGTTTGGTATTGAAACAAAAGATGAAGAAGGAAACAAGATCGACAACACAACAGAGATGGCTGAGATTACCAATAGCACATCCGTAATGCTGACAACTGTACAGGGAAATGAGTATGCAATCGGATATGTATCTCTGGGATCTCTGAATGATTCTGTAAAAGCTCTGAATATCGATGGAGCAGAAGCTACCGTGGATAATATTAAGAGTGGTACATATAAGATTAGCCGTCCGTTTAATATTGTTACAAAAGAAGGACTCAGCGATGTAGCAACAGATTTTGTAAAATACATCATGAGTGAAGATGGTCAGGCAGTTGTGGAAGAAAATGGTTATATCAGCCAGGGAAATGAAGGTGCCTATGAAGCAGCAGGACTTTCTGGAAAAATCACAGTAGCCGGTTCTTCTTCCGTAACACCGGTTATGGAGAAACTGAAAGAAGCCTATGTTGTATTGAATCCGGATGTGGAGATCGAAGTACAGCAGAGTGATTCTACAACAGGCGTAACTTCTGCGATTGAAGGAATTTGCGATATTGGTATGGCATCCAGAGAATTGAAAGACAGTGAGACTTCAGAAGGTGTTTCTGCAACAGCAATAGCACTGGATGGTATCGCAGTAATTGTAAATCTGGATAATCCGATTTCTGAAATGACTTCCGAGCAGGTGCGTTCTATCTTTACAGGTGAGACACAGGACTGGTCAGATATCAAATAATCAATCTATAAAAACCTGATAAATGAAAGGGGAGTTTCGGGAGGCTAACAGTCCTCGGAACTCCCCTTATAAGCAAGTATGGAATAAAGGAGATAACATGAAGGAAGCAAAAGAAAGAATTATGCAGATCGTTTTTCTGGCGGCAGCCTGTGTGTCCATTCTGGCTGTAGTATTAATCTGCGTGTTTATGTTTGCGAACGGTATCCCGGCCATCGGCGAGATTGGTATTTTCAAGTTCCTGCTGGGCACGCAATGGAAACCGAACAATGGCATATATGGGATTTTACCCATGATCATTGGAAGCATCTATGTGACTGTGGGAGCAATTATAGTTGGAGTACCAATCGGATTTTTCACTGCAGTTTATATGGCAAAATTCTGTAATCCGAAAACATATAAGATGGTGAAACCTGCAATCGATCTGATGGCAGGAATTCCCTCTATCGTGTATGGATTCTTTGGTCTGGTGGTAATTGTTCCGCTGATGCAGAAAATATTTGGCGGAAGCGGAAAAAGTATGCTGACCGCATCGATTCTTCTGGGAATTATGATTTTGCCTACCATTATCAGTGTTGCCGAAAGTAACATCCGTGCAGTGCCGGAATCCTATTATGAAGGTTCACTGGCATTGGGAGCTACACCGGAGAGAAGTGTGTTCAGTGCAGTGCTTCCGGGAGCAAAATCCGGAATATTGGCAGGTATCGTACTGGGAATCGGAAGAGCCATCGGTGAGACCATGGCTGTGATTATGGTTGCAGGAAATCAGCCAATCATTCCGAAAAGTCTGTTGTACGGTGTACGTACACTGACTGCAAACATTGTTATGGAAATGGGATATGCCACAGATCTTCATCGTGAAGCGCTGATCGCAACTGCAGTTGTGCTGTTTGTTCTGATCTTGATCCTGAATTCCTGCTGTTCAGCACTGCAAAGGAGGAGTAACTGATGGAAAATTTGAAAAAGCGCATGGAAGTGTACAAATACCATCCATTTTCTCTCGTGCTTCGACTTTTGATGGTCATTGCCACAATATTTACCGTTGGTATCACGGTATGTCTGGTGGGATATATTCTGATCAAGGGAATTCCAAATCTGACGTTGGAGCAGTTTGCCTGGGAATATAATACGGACAATGTATCCATGCTGCCTGCTATTATTAACACCGTGTTGATGGTAATTCTGGTATTGATTTTTGCGGTTCCGGTAGGCGTGGGTGCGGCTATTTATCTTGTTGAATATGCAAAAAAGGGAAATAAGCTTGTTAAAATCGTCCGTGTAACGACAGAAACTCTTCAGGGAATTCCATCTATTGTATATGGTCTGTTTGGATATCTGTTCTTTGCAGTGTTTTTCGGTTGGGGATATACTTTTCTTGGTGGCGCGCTTACCCTTGCGATTATGATTCTGCCTCTGATCATGCGTACCACAGAGGAAGCATTGCTTTCGGTGCCGGATTCTTTCAGAGAAGGGAGTTTTGGACTTGGAGCAGGAAAATTGAGAACAATATTCCGAATCATCCTTCCTTCAGCCATTCCGGGTATTGTTGCCGGTGTGATCCTGGGCATCGGTCGTGTGGTAGGTGAAACGGCAGCTCTGATGTTTACAGCAGGAACGATCGCAAAAGTTCCGGGAAGCCTGATGGATTCGGGAAGAACATTGGCAGTACATATGTATGCATTGCTGTCTGAAGGGTTATACATGGATCAGGCCTATGCGGCAGCAGTGGTATTGATGGTGTTGGTTCTCTTGATTAACGCATGTTCCGGTTGGATAGCTAAAAAACTGACAAAGGGGTAAAGTGATGAACAAATTTACGATAAGAAATATGGAATTATATTACGGAGATTTTAAAGCTCTGAAAAATATTAATATGGATATCCCGGAGAAAGAAATCACTGCGTTGATCGGGCCTTCCGGGTGTGGAAAATCTACTCTGCTCAAATCCTTAAATCGTATGAACGATCTGGTGGAGGGATGCAGGATCACAGGAGAACTGCTTCTGGACGGAGAATCGATCAATGAAATGAAAAATGTAAATCTTCTAAGAAAACGAGTAGGTATGGTATTCCAGAAGCCAAATCCGTTTCCGATGAGTATTTACGATAATATTGCATATGGACCGAGAACACATGGAATTCACAACAAGAGTAAACTGGATGAAATTGTGGAAGACTCTCTCAGAAAAGCAGCCATCTGGGATGAAACAAAAGATCGTCTGAAAAAGAGCGCATTGGGAATGTCCGGCGGACAGCAGCAGAGACTTTGTATTGCCCGTGCACTGGCTGTTCAGCCCGAAGTACTTCTGATGGACGAGCCTACCAGTGCTCTCGATCCGATTTCCACCGGTAAGATAGAAGATCTGGCACTGGAATTGAAAAATAACTATACGATCGTTATGGTTACTCATAATATGCAGCAGGCAGCCAGAATTTCAGATGAAACTGCATTTTTCCTTCTTGGAGAAATGGTGGAAATGGGCGACACGGAAAAGATATTCTCCATGCCAAAAGATCCACGAACAGAAGATTATATTACAGGGAGGTTTGGGTGATGACCAGAGAATTATACAAAGAACAGCTGCGTAAGCTGAACGGGCAACTGATACAGATGGGGGACTTGTGTGAAGAGGCAATGTCCCTTGTGATGAAAGCGCTGCGTGAGAAAGATGATGAGATTGCTGCAGGCGTTCATAGAATCGAGCAGGAAATCGATCAAAAAGAACGTGATATCGAATCAATGTGTATGAAGCTTCTTCTCCGTCAACAGCCAGTTGCAGGCGACCTTCGAAATATATCGGCAGCATTGCGCATGATTGCTGATATGGAGAGAATCGGTGATCAGACAGCAGACATTGCAGATATATCAAAATATGTGACTAATTTTCAGTTTGAAGTGCATCCTTCCATCTTCAAGATGGGAAAAGTGGTTTCCAAAATGGTCAATGACAGTGTGAATGCTTTTGTAAGAAAAGAGGAAAAACTGGCACGCCAGGTGATTGATACGGATGATGAAGTGGATCGTCTTTTTGAGGTGTTAAAAAGAGAATTAGTGGATGATATCAGAAAAAATAAAGACAGAGAGCAGGAAGGATATGAACTGGATATCCTGATGGTAGCCAAGTATCTGGAAAGAATCGGAGACCATGCAGTAAACCTGGGTGAATGGGTAGTGTATTCCATCCAGGGGAATAAATTGTGATTCGTAATAATAGTTAAAGGTGTGAGGTTGGTGGAATCCTGTCTTATTAGCCAATATCAGGTCGCTTCCCTTCAGCTAATCGCTAACTCCGAAATAAGACGCTCCGGAGAGCCGTCGCGCCTAAGTCTCCGTAAGCGCTGGATCTTCAGGCGCGCTTTCACCAATGATATTGGCTAATAAGACAGGATTCCATCAACCTTTAGCTTTTATTGTCTATACGGAAGCAGACTGTACAGTACCCCTGATGGAAAAAGTAGAGACCAGGAGTGAATGTTGAAATGCATCCTTGGTTCTGGTGTCATTTTGTATCGTGAGAAACAAACAGAGAAATTGAATACTCCATTTTCTCGTCTGTTTGTCAAGATTCAAAATGAATTACAATTCCTCACCGTCTACAAGTTCATCATATTCAGCCTTATCCAGCAGTTCATCAAAAGCATCTGCTGCGATGTCATACTCATCATCATCCATAATATTTTCCAGAACCGGCTGCTGTCCTTCTTCCTGAGAGAAGCGGTACAGATATACTTCACCGTCATGATTTTCTCCGTTTTCGTCCAGAGGGAGCAAGGCAATGTACCTATGTTCGCCGGCAGGGAATATGGTGAGGACAGCACATTCAAGTTCTGTATCATCATCCAGAGTCAGTGTTACGGTTGCATTCGGATTAGAAAAATCCTGATTACAGTCAGAACCACAGCTGTCACAGTTGCCGCTGCAGTTTGTGTTTTCGATATCGCTCATGATAATATCCTCCTGATATTTTTACAGTTACAATACATGTATACTTTACCAGATGCAATGAAGAAAAGCAATGAAAATAAGGGATTTTCTATGTCAAGCATTTTTGAAAATGTCCCAAAATAAGTGAAACATTAGCCCCGTCAATTCGGGGCTGTTTTACTTTGGGAATCCTACTCGGTGATGATTAA